>CBFGNU010000031.1:0-21356 GCA_965650195.1 uncultured Mucilaginibacter sp.
GCATAGTTATGATATCTCTCCAAATGGCAAGGTAGCCATACATGGTTTCGAGAACAGCTATACCGCGCCGGGCAGCGAGACAATAAGCCTACCAGACCATCAGTACATAGGCGGCACCCAAATAAAGCTGAATGTTGCGGCCAAAAACAAGCCGGAGTTCTTTAAGATCAAAACTGTTGACGGCATTGAAATGGACGGATGGATGGTTAAACCAACTAACTTTAACCCAACCAAGAAATATCCTGTTGTGTTCTTTGTATATGGCGAGGCTGCCCAGCAAACCACTGCGGATAAGTACACCGCAGGTAAAAACCCAAGATACGCCGGCAGCATGGCCGACGATGGCTATATCTATATGGCTGTTGACGGGCGCGGCTCACCGGCGCCTAAGGGGGCGGCATGGCGCAAGGCTATTTACCGCAATATCGGCATTATCAACATACGCGACCAGGCAATGGCCGCTACAGAGATATTGAAATGGCCCTTTGTTGACCCTGCCCGCGTGGCAGTATGGGGCTGGAGCGGCGGAGGCTCAACCACGTTGAACCTGCTATTTCAGTACCCTGATATATATAAAACAGGCATAGCTGTAGCTGCTTTGGGCGACCAACTTACTTATGATAACATTTACCAGGAGCGTTACATGGGCGTGCCTATCACGGACGAAGCCCGCTCCTACTACAAAAAAGGATCGCCGATCACTTATGCTAAAAACCTGAAGGGCGACCTGCTTTATATTCATGGTACGGGCGATGACAACGTGCATTATAACAACGCCGAACTGCTTATTAACGAGTTGGTGAAATACAATAAGCAGTTTCAGTTAATGATATACCCTAACCGTACGCATTCAATAAACGAAGGTGAGGGTACCACGGCGCACCTGCAAGCTACGTTCACTATGTTTTTAAAGGAGCATTGCCCACCGGGGGGGCGGTAAGTTAAGCGTGCGCTGTTGCAGAAATATATACAACACTTTGCAACACTTGCAACAGCATTTTTTTGCAAAGTGTTGTATATTAACCAATTGCACATATTAAGCGTTTAAACATGCAACACTTTGCAACAGACTTATAAGTCAGTTAATTTAGCTGTGAAATGCTTTCATGTTATTGACCATCAAATAATTACAAAATCTATTATTTATCCGTTTTTTGGCAACGCCTTGCAACATACGAGTGTTCGGAAGATTAAAAAGAAGCGGCGGGTGGTGCGATTCCCCTCTAGAGAGAGGTGTAGGGGTGTGTTATGTGAGCGGCTTAACACACCCCTGCAGCCGCACAATTCCTACACGCCCCCTCTCAAGAGGGGAATTTGATCCGCATATTATTTCTTCCGAACACACCTGATTGCAACAGCCATCCATCCACAGTGTACTCATAAAAAGGACTAACCTTTAGAAGTGCAACCCTTTGCAGGACGATACCACCAAACAGGCCAAAAGACCTCACTATTTTTCAACACCCCTCACTATTCACACTCACCAACAACTACTGACAAAACAGTGTCACCATTTGTGATTTTAAACCTGCGTATCTTGCATAAAACCTTAAGATATGGATCACAGATACGCAGCCCTCTACCCATCGCGACCAGCAGAAATTGAACTGATCCGCGACATGGCCCGTGGCGCTTTAACCGCCAAACAAAAGAAAAAACTACAAGATGAAGTCGACCTGAATCAGAAACCTGACAGCAAGGAAGCTTTTATCATCCGCCCGGCGTCGGATTGGATTGCGCCAAGAGTAACCTACACCACGCCCGATAAGCTTTTCGGCGATTTTTGGTACAGGGGAGAACTTTGTATCCTTTTTGCCGACACCAATGTTGGCAAATCAATTCTGGCGGTGCAAATAGGCAACGCCCTGGCCAGCGGCGAACCGGTTGAGACGCTGGGCGCACAATTGCCGCCCGAACCTGTTCTGTATTTTGATTTTGAACTGAGCGCCGCGCAGTTTGAGAGTCGGTATAGCAGCCACTCCAACGGACGCTACGCGTTTAACAGCAACTTTTACCGGGTTGTACTTAACCCCGATGCCACTGGAGCTGAGCGTTTTAAAAACTACGCTGAGTATATGAACAATGCGCTCGAAAACATCATCATCACCACCAAAGCGCGTACCCTTATTTTAGATAACATTACCTGCCTGCGCAGCGGCACCCAGGCTTCCGAAAGTGCCATAACCCTTATGCGTAACCTGCAAGCCATCAAAAACAGGTATCAGTTGTCTATTTTAGTGCTGGCCCACACGCCCAAGCGCAACCCTGCCAAACCCGTAACACGTAATGATCTGCAGGGCAGCAAAATGCTGCTCAACTTTGCCGACAGCGCCTTTGCTATAGGCGAAAGCCAAACCACCGCCGGACTGCGTTATTTAAAACAGATAAAACAACGCAGCGGCACCGAATATTATGGCGCGGCTAACGTATGCCTTTGTCGCATTACAAAACTCGGAAGTTTTTTAAAATTTGAGTTTACAGGTTATGACAGTGAGGCAACGCACCTGGCGCATTACACCCAACAGCAACGCCGCGACGTGGAAGAACGCATCATACTGCTGCACAAACAGGGGCAAAGCGTCCGTACCATATCCGCGCAAACTAATGTGTATTACACCAGCGTTCATAGGTTGATAAGGAAGTTTCAGAAGGAGGAAGGAGTGGATAGTTCAATGCTATTAAGTTAAGAAAAACAGAAGGACAAATAATATCGAATAATGAATTTTGAATATCGAACACCGAAGTTTTAACTTTCTGTCCCCGCAGGGTATCTCATAGGGGACCCTGCGTACCGTAATGCTTGTGCTACCACAGGGTCCCTTTCAGGAGACCCTGCGGGGACGAAAAACACTATACCCTGTTAACGTATTTTAAAACCGCATTTTTAAAGCTTAAACCTATAGGTATAGGTTGGTACGTAGTTTCTATATTATTGCCATTTATCGCAATAATTGTATCAATAGCTACTATAAAAGATTTGTGTACCCGCAAAAATTTGTCGCCCGGCAGCATTGCTTCCAAAGCCTTCATGGTATAGGCTGCAATTATTACTTTTTCTGCCAGATGGATCTTAACATAGTTTTGCATTCCTTCAATCAATAAAATATCAGCAAAACTTATTTTAACCAATTTATTTTCTGATTTAATAAAAATATGGCTTGCTTGCTGCGTTTGGGTGGCCGTTGTATTTGTTTGTACTCTGTTGGTTACTTTATCTAAAGCGCTTAGTAAACGGGGTAACGCTATAGGTTTTAATAAGTAATCAATAACATTTAAATCGTACCCTTCCATAGCATATTTATTATATGCGGTGGTAAAGATCACCATCGGAGGATTCTTTAGTGACCGGAGAAAATCAGTACCCGACAAAAGCGGCATTTTAATATCTAAAAAAATCAAATCAATTTTTAAGGTTTGTAATGCCTCGTACGCTTCAATTGCATTGGAGCACTCTTTTGCCAGGTGGTAATTATTTAAACCAGCCATATACGCCTGCAAAAGCTTGCGGGCCTGAGGTTCGTCGTCTACTATCAGATAATTTAAAATTTGCATATTTCCAGCGTTACCTCATAAAACCTTTCGTTTTTTACGACACTTAAATTGTGTTTTTTAAGATAGAAATGTTCAAGCCGGGCGCAAACATTTTTAATGCCTATGCCATCCGGCGAAGATTTAGCGCCATAGGTGTTTTTCGTTTTTAAGATTATCTGTTTTGCATCATTAACTAAACTGATGTCAATAAATGTATCCTCAGGGAGTTGCGCTCCTCCATGTTTAAAGGCATTTTCTATAAAAGGCATAAAAATAAAAGGAGGTAAATTATACGCCGGATCAAGATCTGTTAAGTTGATATTTATTTCAGCCTTTTCGTCAAACCTCACGCGTTCAATAAATATATAATTATTAAGTAGGGCAATCTCCTTTTCCATGCTGATGTATTTTTCTTCACAATCATACAAAGAGGTACGCATAAAATCTGCCAGGCGGTTTAACAATTCAACTGATCTGTTTTTATCGTTTTGCACTATGAACGACTGGAGATTATTTAGTGTATTGAAGAAGAAATGCGGATTTAACTGCGCTCTTAATGTACTTAGCTGTAATTCGGTATTTTGTTTAGCTAACCACGCCTGTTTTTGGTTAAATTGATAGGCATACCTGATGAACTTGACGGCTAAGGGTATATATATAATCTGGATTAGACTGGGTATACTACTAAATATCACCCTTGTTAACCCAAACGGATTAAACTGATTTTTATAAACCTGCTGCCAAAAATCATGGCCAACCACCCAAGTCTGTTTAAGATTATACCAATTGATTACCAGATTGATATGATAGTCTCTAATTTTAACTGCCACTACGTAGTAAATAATAAACAGTATAGATGACGCAATCCATTTCTTCTTTTTTATTAACGGCAGTATCAAATAAATTAACGGATAGTATAAAAAAAGAGCAAGCGCCGCTCCTACCATAGTTACTGAGTAATGCTGCTGCCAATTGATCTTAATTACTATGCTTTCCTGTGTCCAAAAAAACAGCAGAAACCACCAAAAAGCAACATGTAGCAAAACCCTGTATCGCCAATCTGTAAAAGACCTATCCCATATTTTTTTCACCCAATTCATTGGCTCAAGCTACATTAATTTCATTATGGCTGTATAATTTAACTGATGAACAACGGGTTTGAAATGATAAGTATGTACTTATTGCTGACGAAACAAATTACATAATTAAAAATAGGTTTTAATTGCACGGTATAAGTGTTTGTCCGACCTGTCGGTTGATCTGTCAAATATATTTCAACATCAAACCTCTCATCATTTTATTTACAAAAAATTAAAATGATGAAAAATATTCTTACCTCATTAGCTTTGTATTTCTGTATAACATCTGCATCAGCTCAGATCAGCATCGTTACGCCGCAAAAACCATCTTTAACCGATACAATAAAACTGAGTTATAATTGTACGGATAGTGCAGCAGCATTAAACAATAGCGCTGCTATTTATGCCCGTGTGACGACCAGCTTGGAAGACGGCTCTATTAACAAATTCAATATTACTATGGTTACAGCGGGTAACAAAATGTTCAATCAGTTTACTTTACCGGCAAACGCGGCATCATTTAAGGTTGAATTTTATACTTTGAATAAGGAAGATCCAAATGCAATTCATCATTTATTAGTTTATAATCATCAACATAACAAGCCTGTTAAGAGCGCGTACATAGACGCGATGTTTAATGAAAAACCGGATTCTTTATTTAATAAGGAGATAGCTAATTATCCCAACAATTACCTTGCTTATGCAAAGTTTATGAACATTGTTGCTCTGGTTAAAGATCAGCAAACCGCCCACACACAAATTGTACAGTTGATGCAAAAACTAAATAATGTGCATCCGGACAATGAGGATGCAGGTTTATTAGCTGCACTTTGCATAGGGAATGCCAAAACCGCGAATTTAAGTATTGCTAAAAAATACCTTTATCAGTTATTAGATCAATTTCCACAAACACAGCAAACCGCGTTTGCATTCAGCATCTATAACTATGAATACTACAAAGTAAGCCAAAAAGCAGTTGAAGACGATGTGCGTGCAAAAATCAGATCGGTTTTTATAAATTATCCAAATGCACCTATATCAGCAGATGGAAATGTGATCCAATTTTTAAAAAGTGACGAAACCATACCTTTAACAGCCTTTGAAAACGTTTTGAAGCTCCTAACAGATGCCGATAAAATTCAATACTACGAATTGACCAATTTGCCCGAGATTTATTTAGAACGGCAGATAAAGCTGGACTCGGCCACGCAACTGTTAACTGTCGCTATTCAACGTTTTCAAAATGGCACTATTAATCATCAATATCGATTAAATTATAGCCACTACCAGTTATATGCCCCGCTTATGTATATGGATCTGGCAAAGATCTGTCTATTAAAAAAAGACTATTTGGGTGCCATAACAAATGCATCTGCTGCAAATAATATTATAGCAGGCAGCAATAGCGAGGGAAATTTTTTACCGTTATTGTTAGATATTCGCGCAAGTGCATATACCATGAGCGGTAACCTGAATATGGCGATGGAAGATTATAAACGCTTATATAAAATGGGGCACAGTGGTGCCATTGATTCGATGCGCACTCTCTTTCCGCTTTGCGCTGTAAAACAGAAAACTTTTGCCGAATTTATTTCATCATTAAAAAAGGCGGGGACCGATAAAACCACTGCCGGTTTAAGTATGGCACCGGATATTACAGCTACAGATATGAAAGGGAATTTGGTACGTCTTTCAGATTTTAAGAATAAGATCGTCGTTTTAAATATATGGGGAATAGGTTGCGGCCCGTGTATTGCTGAAATGCCTCAACTAAACCAGATTGTTAAACAATACGTAAATAACCCGAATGTTGTGTTTTTAGCTATTACAGGAGATAAAACAGCAAATCTGGCTAAGTTTTTAAAAAATCATTCTTTTAATTATACCGTTTTAAACAATGCCGGCAACCTCACCGAAAAGTTAAACACCAACAGCTTACCGGTACACATGGTAATTGGTAAGCAAGGCGAGATATTAAACAGATCGATAGGTGCACGTGAAGATATTAAAAGCTATTTAGTACAGATTATAAACAGCAATCTGTAGGGGCTGAGCATTTATTATCCTAAATAATAAGGTCGTTGTTCTGAACAATAGGCATACGAGCACGTTTTCATCCCACCGTTTCTGTCCCCGCAGGGTCTCTCATAGAGGACCCTGCGTACCGTAATGCTTGTGCTACTGCACGGTCCCTTTCAGGAGACCCTGCGGAGACGTGAAAATGAAATCCCTAAGCCTGCACACAAGTTGTTGGTCATAAAACACAACAACGGCTACCACACGGAAACACCAACAAGGGCGAGAGTGGAAGTTTAGATAGAACTGTCAGCGTTTGGCGTTATCAATCGATGTAAACGAACCCAAGTGATGTCCTTTCATTAGCTTCACTTTACAATCTATCAACTATATTACATTTTAGGAGCAAGGAGATAGGCTTAGTTTCAACTAAGATTTTATATCTTCGATAAGCTGATTATAATTCTACTTTAAAATTTAATTCATGAACAAGAAAAAAAACTTTAAACCCATCGCCTTAGCGATAGGACTCTTTTTCAACAGTGCAGTTCTCATGGCCCAGACGCCCCAGCCGGCCCAGACTTCGGCCCCGGCCCAGGCTCCGCCCCAGGCTGCCCAAACTTATCCCGAGCCGTTTGACCGTGAAGGCGCAACCAAACTGTTTGAGAACGATCGTGTTAAAGTTTGGGACGTTTCTTGGTTGCAACGCGCCTATCCCACGCACAAACATCTATACGACTATGCCGGCGTTTACTACACCAACGGCGACCGCGTCGTTGTGTCTCAGCAAGGGCAGCGTTCGCCAACCCACAGCACCGCCTGGGACCATTTCTTCTACCGCAGGGACGTAACGCACAGTGAAGAAGGGGTAGGCACGGATGTGCTGCGGGCAGTGTTCCTTGAGCTTAAGGAACCAGCGGCGGTGGGCGGCTCAACCACCGCTTCCACAGGGCTAGGCAAGCAGGTGCGCGAAAGCAACCGCCTGATCATTTGGGAGGACATTGCCGCGCCGGGTGCTCAGCCATCGGCGCACCAACATGAAAAGGATGCTGTGGTCGTGTCTTTCACAGGCCAGAAACCAAAGATCACGTTCGTTAAGCGTGGCACCGCGGACCAAGGGAAGGAAACCGCCGGCGCGGACCGGACGTATACTTTCGAGTTGAAGTAAAGACCTCACTATCCGTAGAGTTCCGCAGGGCTCTACGGATTCCCAGATAAAAAAGAGTCTCCCACTGGTCGAAGTTTACAACTTCGACCTAAAATTTCTGTCCCCGCAGGACCTCTCACAGAGGACCCTGCGTACCGTAATGCTTGTGCTAGCGCAGGGTCCCTTTCAGGAGACCCTGGGGAACGATGGAGTAATCCGCATTATATGTATTTTAGCCGCTTACGGTATATATTTGCTATATGGCAAAAATCATTGTACAACCCGACTGTGGAAATGCGCCAAGAAAGTTGTTTTTAAAAGACTTTAACAGCGCGTTAGCCAATGGCGATATTGATTTTATAACAGCCAATATTTCGGAAAAGATCGATTGGGAAATTGTAGGGCAATCAAGCGTTACTGGTAAGCAAGATTATCTAAAAGCTCTGCATCTGCACCAACTTTGGAAAGTTAAAGAATTAGTGATTGATACCATTATAACCCACGGACCTGATGCATCAGTAAGCGGACAAATTATTGCTGCTGATAAATCAAAATTTGCCTTTTGCGACGTTTATAAGTTTAAAGGCGCCGGCGGGACTATCATCAATTCTATCAGGACGTTTATTATAAAATTGTAATCGCTTCCTTAAAAACAAAGCCCCGTTGCTTTCGCTCCGGGGCCTTCTTGGTTGGTTTGTAATTGGTTTAGAATTGTATGTCTTCGGGTGCGGTGGTTCCGTCAAAAGCAGGGCTGCCATCCGGCAGTTTGTTGCCGTAGCGTGGGTGCCCGTCAGCTTCAAAATCGGTCTTTCTGCCTAAAAGGGTAAAGTTTTCAGCCACTACTTCGGTAGTGTATTTCTTCACGCCTTCTTTATCTTCAAAATAACGGGTACGCAATTTACCTTCAATGTAAACAAGCTTACCCTTTTGCAAAAACTTGGCAGCCACATCGGCCAGGCTGCGCCACAATACTATATTGTGCCATTCAGTTTGCTCAACTTTTTTGCCATCCTTGTTAAAGGTTTCTGAGGTAGCCAGCGGGAAACTTGCAACCGATACACCACCTTCTAAATATCTAATTTCGGGGTCCTTGCCTAAATGACCTACCAGTATTACTTTGTTAATTCCAGACATGCCATAAAAGTAAATATTTATTTCTAATTTAAAAAATTATCTAAAAATATAAAAATTACTTTGGGCAATGCCATCATTTTCAAATCTTTTACTTCTACGAAATCCCACTTGGCGTTGATTATCAGCGGCTTTTGCTCCAAAATAATAAACCTTACATATAAATGCTGGTGGGTTAAAATATGTTTTACTATGGGGAGTATTTTCTTAATTCTTAAATCGGGTCCAAAAATTTCTACCGTTTCAGGCAGGGTCGCTAGTTCTTCTATAGTGGTTTGATCAGCCGTTTCTATCAAGGGCAGATCATACATATTGGCCCATATATCGCCCTCGCCGCGTTTATTTATTAATATCCGGTTATTATCCTCAATCAGGAAATAATTAAAGTACCGCTCCCTTATTTTTACCTTTTTTGACTTAACAGGCAAGGCGGTGGTAGCGTTATGCAAAAAGGCATAACAATCCATTCTGATAGGGCATGTGCCGCAAGCGGGATTTTTAGGCTTGCAAACCAAAGCGCCCAGTTCCATCATGGCCTGGTTGTGCGCCGCCGGATCTTTCGTATCAAGAAAATCAGCAGCAGCCTGTTTAAATATCTTTTTGCCGTTTGTGCTGTCAATGGGCTCACTTATCCCCAGGTAACGCGACAGCACCCTATACACATTGCCATCCAACACGGCCCGGGCCTCGTTTGCCGAAAACGAAGCGATAGCCGCGGCGGTGTATTCGCCTATCCCTTTTAACTTTATCAGTTCATCATAAGCGGTAGGGAAGATCCCGCCGTACTCCTGCTGCACCTGCCTGGCGGTTTTAAGCATGTTTCGTCCGCGCGAATAATACCCCAGGCCCTGCCAGAGTTTTAATATATCATCCTCGGGCGCGGCGGAGAAATCAGTAACGGTAGGGTACTTATCTAAAAAACGATGAAAATAAGGCAACCCCTGCTCAACGCGGGTTTGCTGTAAAATAATTTCAGACAACCAAATGGTATACGCATCAGTTGTGTGGCGCCAGGGCAGATCGCGCTTGCGTGTGTTGTACCAGTTTATAAGCTCTTGTGTAACCTGCATTGACCCGCAAAAGTATAAGATATACCGCTAATTGTGTGGCATTTGTAATATATATGCGTGTATTAGGTACCCTCGTAAAAAAAAAGCGTTATTTATTTCAAACTTTGCCAATAAAGAGATACTTTTGCAACCCCAAATCAGTTAAGTAATAATATATTAAAAGGAAATAAAAACATGACTAAAGCAGAAATTATAACCGAGATCTCTTCCAAAACAGGTATAGAAAAAGTTGACGTTCAGGAAACAGTTGAGGCGTTTTTTAAAGTAGTAAAAAACTCTATGGTTAGCGGCGAGAATGTATACGTAAGAGGGTTCGGTAGTTTTGTTATCAAAAAAAGAGCTAAAAAAACAGCACGTAATATCTCAAAAAACACTGCCATCATTATACCGGAGCACTTTGTACCAAGCTTTAAGCCGGCTAAAACTTTTGTTGAAAAAGTAAAAACAGGCAACAAAGCTTAAGCAATCTGTTAAAGGCAATGAGAACCAAACAAATAGCATTCGTTGTAGCCATTTTGGCTGTTATGGGCTATTTGTATCGTCAACCCCTAAAGGCTTTAACTAAAGAAGACAGCAGCCATGATGCCCCTCAAAATGCCCAAGCAGGCGTTGCCCCGGCAGCAAATGTTACGGTTGAGACGGTTTCTGCCACTGCAAAAGCTGCTATTGGTCAGGGTTTATCAGTAAAGATCAATGATCTGGAAGCGAAGCTTCAAAAAACATCAACTGATGCTGAAAAAACAGATCTTGAAAAACAACTGGCAAAAACCTGGGATGATGTGAATCAGCCTGCGCCGGCCGCCTTTTATTACCTGGCAGCTGCACGCAAAGAGAAATCTTTCAACCAGTGGATGAACGCCGGTATTCGTTTTAACGAAGCTTATAAACTGTCTGCGGACACTGCGGCCGGGCCTACATTTGTAACTAACGCGGTTGAAGCTTTTCAAAATGCTACCAAACTTAACCCATCAAGCCTTGATGCAAAAACAGGTTTGGGTGTGGCTTATGTAAATGGTGGCGCTTCGCCAATGCAAGGTATAGCCTTGTTGCGCGAGGTGGTTGAGAAAGACCCTAATAATGTGGCAGCAAACCTTAATTTAGGTTTGTTCTCCATGAAATCAGGCCAGTATGATAAAGCCGTTGCGCGTTTTAAAACGCTGATAGCCATTAAGCCCGATTTTGAAGCTTATTTTTATTTAGCCGAAAGCTGCAAGCAAATAGGCAAAAAACAGGAGGCCATTGCGGCTTACCAAAAATGCAAGGAACTAATGCCTGATCCATCATTTGCTCAGCGCATTGACCAGTATATAAAGGAATTACAAAATTAAGTTAAACACATTTAAAAAATTATTATTATGCCAAGCGGTAAAAAACGTAAAAGACATAAAATGGCTACCCACAAACGCAAAAAGCGTTTAAGAAAAAACAGGCACAAAAAGAAATAAGATAAGGGGCTTTTAGGCCCCCTATTTTGTTTGCTTTTATAGCAAAGCAGATAGCATTTATTGTTTTTTACCCTCAATTAACATGCCTTTGAGCACGCTCAAAATTGGCATTAAGAAATGGAGTAGCAGTTGATAAAAGAATTAATTATCGATTCATCCCCCAACGGGGCTACCATTGCATTATTACAGGATAAACAACTCGTAGAGCTTCATAAAGAACAAATAAGCAACAATTATACTGTTGGCGATATTTACCTCGGGCGCATTAAAAAGCTAATGCCCGGGCTAAATGCCGCTTTTGTTGATGTTGGCTACGAGAAAGATGCCTTCTTGCACTATCTAGACCTTGGTCCGCAGGTACAAAGCCTGCTTAAACTGACCAAACAGGTGCGTGGCGGGAGCTACAAGTCTAAATTGTTAGATGGTTTAAAGCTTGATGACGATATAAGTAAGGGAGGAAAGATCTCTGAAGTATTGGTAAAAAATCAGCTTGTTCCGGTGCAAATTGCAAAGGAACCTATATCTACCAAGGGGCCGCGTTTAAGCTCCGACTTGTCAATAGCCGGCCGTTACGTTGTACTGGTGCCTTTTTCTGATGTGATATCCATATCAAAAAAGATAAAGAGCAACACCGAACGCACACGCCTGCGCAAGATAGTGGAAAGCATTAAGCCCAAAAATTTTGGGGTTATTATCCGTACCGTTTCCGAAGGAAAAGGTGTAACCGAAATGCAAAAAGACCTGCTTGATTTAATATCAAAGTGGGAAGCCTTTGTTACGCGCCTACCAATTGTAGAGCCGGGGAAGAAGGTATTGGGCGAAATTGGCCGTACCTCAACAATTTTAAGGGATATATTAAATCCCGATTTTCAGAATGTTTATTTAAACGACCCAAGTTTGTTTGAAGAGGTGAAATCGTATATACACGACATCTCTCCGGATATGGAAAGTATCGTTAAGCTGCACAAGCACAAAGAACCGATATTTGAACATTACGGCATTGACAAGCAAATAAAGGGCGCGTTTGGTAAAACAGTTAACCTTGCGGGCGGCGCCTACCTGGTTATTGAACATACCGAAGCATTGCACGTTATTGACGTTAATAGCGGCAACCGCACAGCAAGCAAAGAAAACCAGGAAGAGAACGCCTTCCAGGTGAATAAAGAAGCTGCTAAAGAAATTGCAAGGCAACTGCGCCTGCGCGATATGGGTGGTATTGTGGTGATCGATTTTATTGACATGCACAAGCCTACTAATCGCAAGGAGCTGTTTGACTACCTGCGCTCAGAAATGGCGCACGACAGGGCCAAGCACACCATTTTGCCGCCGAGCAAGTTTGGGTTGGTGCAAATTACCCGTCAGCGTGTAAGGCCCGAAATGAATATTGTTACCAGCGAAGTATGCCCTGCCTGCCATGGCACCGGCACCATAAGGCCAACTGTTTTGCTGATAGACGATATTGAGAATAACTTTAACTATATACTGCTTGAACAAAACGAACGCGGCATAACACTTTGTGTGCACCCGTACGTTGAAGCCTTCATAAAAAAGGGCTTGTTCAATGTTCAGCGTAAATGGTTCTTTAAATACAACCAGTGGATAAAGGTTAAAAGCAATCCTGCCTACCAGATAACTGAGTTTCACTTTTTCTCATCAAAAGACGAAGAGATTAAACTTTAGATTTTTTGATGTGCAGATATGCGGATGTGCAGATGTTGATAAAACGTCTGCACATTTTGTTTTAGGGCTTTTTGCGTGCGTTGCTGATCCTATCTTTTAAATTGGCCTTTTTGCCGGAATATAGCGGCGCTGTAGGCTGCGCTTTTACCCTATTACCCTCATTCCTCACTTCCTGCTTTTCGTCCTTATAAGCGCTTGGTATCCATTCCGGTCTTATTTGTTGTCCTTCTTTCATCGTTATCAATCTTACACAATAAATATACTACATCGATGTAGTTTTTATCGCCGCATCTGGTAAACCTTACCAAAAAAATAGTATTATTGAACATCCAATAACAACCATTCTATTATGAAACCTAACGTTACGCTGGTTATAACGCTTTGCTTTATTTTTTTAAATTTAAGTACTAATGCGCAAAACGCAAGAAATGAGTCGCTTTTTGATGCAGACTGGAAATTTTATAAAGGAGATGTAACCGGCGCTGAAGCAACTGCTTTTAACGACGCATCATGGAGAAATATTGACCTACCGCATGATTGGAGTATTGAAAATCTACCCAACCAAAAGCCAGGCGAGGTAGTTGGCCCCTTTTCAAAAACCAGTCCCGGTGCTACAGCAACCGGCTATACGCTGGGCGGCACAGCCTGGTACAGGAAAACATTTACCCTGAAAGCCGGCGAGCCTTACACACAAACTTTAATCAACTTTGACGGTGTGTACATGAACAGCGAAGTATATGTGAATGGAACGCTTTTGGCTAAACACCCTTACGGTTACACACCATTTGATGTTGATATCACGCCGGCATTAAAACCCGCCGGGCAAGCCAATGTAATAGCCGTTAAAGTGCCCAACGAAGGCAAAAATTCGCGCTGGTACAGTGGTTCGGGCATTTACAGGCATGTGTACCTCATCAGAAAACAACCTGTTCGGATAGCACAAAACGGCGTCTGGGTAAATACAGAAAGTTTATCAGGTAGTAGCGCAAAAATCAAAGTTTCGGCGATAGTTGAGAATACGACGAAAACTAACGCTTTACAATTGCTGATCAAATTGATCGGTCCGGATGGTAAAATTGCTCAAACCGCAAAAGTTCCCTTGGGTACGGTGCTATCAACCGGCAAACAAATTGATCAATATTTAACCGTTAATCGCCCAAAAGCATGGTCGGTTGAGAAGCCTGATCTTTACACCGCGCAGGTAGAAGTTATTAGCAACGGCAAGGTGGTTGACAGAACTAAAACACCGTTCGGTATCCGTACCATCCATTTCGATGCAACTACGGGCTTTACATTAAATGGCAAACGGGTTTTATTGAAAGGTGGCTGCCTGCATCATGATAATGGCTTCTTAGGCGCTTCTACAATTGATCGTGCAGAAGAACGGCGTGTTGAGCTGATGCGGGCCAATGGCTTCAATGCTATCAGAACCGCCCACAACCCACCATCTAAACAATTTTTAGATGCCTGTGATAGGAATGGCGTATTGGTTATAGATGAGGCATTTGACATGTGGGAGCGGCCTAAAAATCCGCAGGACTATCACTTATACTTTAAAGAATGGTGGCAAAAAGATCTTGCAGCCTTGATCCACCGCGACAGAAACCATCCTTCGGTTATCTTCTGGAGCATAGGCAATGAAATTAACGAACGTGTAGATTCTTTGGGTTTAGCCATTGAGAAAGAACTGGTAGCAGAGGTAAAACGTTTGGACAGTACGCGCCCGGTTACCGAGTCTATTTGTAGCTTTTATGATCATGCCGGGTACAAATGGGAATCGACCATACCGGCATTTGCCATGCTTGATGTTGGTAGTTATAACTACATGCGCTCAGAGTATGAATCGGACCATAAAAAGCATCCTGAAAGGGTAATGATGGGCACCGAGTCATACGCAAAGGAGGCTTTTGACTATTGGCAGCTTGTTAAAAAGAACCCCTATGTAATAGGAGACTTTGTTTGGACCGCAATGGATTATATTGGTGAAACCGGGTTGGGCAATAGCAGATTAAACGACGAACCGGCCAGAGGCCTACTTAAACCGTTTCCCTGGTTTAATGGTTTTTGCGGAGACATTGACCTTATTGGATCAAAGAAGCCACAGATGCTTTACCGGGATGTTATATGGGAAAACAGTAAGTTGGAAATGGCAGTACATTCGCCTATCCCCGAAGGGAAAAGAGAAATTGTTAGTCAGTGGGGTTGGCCCGATGAACGGCAAAGCTGGAACTGGGCCGGTAATGAAGGAAATACTATGGATGTGCGTGTGTTTTCAAGATATCCCTTAATACGCCTTGAACTAAACGGCAAAGTTATAGGCGAGCAAAAATCCGGGGACGATACCAAGCTGATAGCCACATTTAAGGTACCTTATCAGCCCGGTACATTAAAAGCAATAGGCATTCAGGATGGCAAGGAAATGGAATCAAAGCAGTTGATCACGACTGGAGCGCCGGCTAAGATCAAACTCATTGCTGATAGGAAGAGTATCAAGGCTGATCGTAATGACCTGTCGTACGTAAAGATAGCCATTACAGATGCGCAGGGAAATATCATCCCTGATGCTGCTATCCCGGTAAAACTTTCTGTTTCGGGTGATGGAGAGATCGCCGGATCGGGCAGCGCATCGCCGAATGATATGGAGAGTGTGAATAGTCCAGTTTGCAAAACCTACCGCGGCCAGGCATTAGCCATTTTAAGGCCATTAAAAAACAATAAAAAAGGAACCATTAAACTAAAAGTTGATGCCGCCGGGTTAGCAAGCGGAGAAACAACCATCGAACTGAAATAGCACTAAGAAATTATTTTTTGAGAGCAGCTGTCTTCGTACCCTTGCGACTTATCTTTAGCCGGTACAATGACTGACAAGAAAGTTATTCTTGGTGTTCAATATTTAAGGGGACTGGCAGCGCTCGGTGTGTTGCTGTGCCATTATGGATCATCTATAAAAGGCTATGGTTTTTTAGTGGCGGCTTTTCAGTACGGCCAGGCAGGGGTACCTGTGTTTTTTCTCATCAGCGGGTTTATAATTGTTTATTCGCTGTCAAAAGCCAACTATAAACCAGCGCAGTTTCTGCGCTTTTTGGCTAAAAGAAGCATAAGGATAGACCCTGCTTATTACGCTACAATCGTTCTTACGCTTCTACTATTCCGGATACTGTCGGCAATACCCTCCTTCAACGGCTCGGCTATTCCCTTTATCCCCGAACAATTTGTAGCGCATATTTTATATGTTGTACCCTTTACAAAATATCTGTTCTATAACCACATATTTTGGACGCTCTGCATCGAGTTCCAATTTTATATCCTCGTCGGGTTACTTTATTTTCTTTCCGACCGGAAGATCTATAGAACGTTGTTTTTGCTATCATTCTGCGCTACAAGTTTTATTAAGCCCGGCATTGGCTATTACCTTGTATCTACCTACGCGCCAATATTTTGCTTAGGAATCTCATTAGTAGATGTGGTGAATGATCGTAAGATCAACAACCTGATCCTGCCTGCGGTATTTGCCGGCATGGTGGCTTATCAGTTTGGTGCCGGAATATTTTTTTTATTGATGCTATCCTGCCTGATAATCGTATTTGTAAACGCATTCAACAAACCGCTATTCCTGTTAGGCGAAATATCTTACTCGCTATATTTAATACACCCTTTAGTTTTTATCGTAGTGGCCGGTGTGCTAAAAAAATTAAACGCAAACCTCGCAGATCATCAATTATGGTGGCTCTTACTGGAGGCGATAATAGCGCTCTTGTTGGCAAGATTATTTTACCTGGTGATAGAGCGGCCTTCGCTTTGGTTATCTAAGCGGATATTTTATAAGAAAAGTAAAGGGTAAGTTAAGCCGCCTATCATGTTACTTTAACTTCTTTGTCGCGTAGTCTACTTTGGCAGGTATTGTTCCCAATAATTATTCTGAGGTTCGGTTTGCTGCACAATATCAATATACATTCCATTAGGGTCTGTAAGGCCAAATCTCCTTTGCCCCCAAACTTCGTCTTTTAAATGATAGTAGATATTCAGCCCTGCGTTTAGCAATTTATCATATTCTGCTTTCGCATCCTCAACCTCTAAGGTTAAGAAAACGCCTGACCTATAATTTACTGCGGGGATTGACGGAGGAGAAGACGGATGATCTTCGTCCATAAAACCAAAAAAGAAAGGTTTTTCGTCTGGTGCCTGCAATAAGACAAAGAAGCTCGCCTCAAAATAAATTTCAAAATCAAACCACTTAATATAAAACTCCTTAGTCTTCTTTAAATCTTTGGTTACAAAAACTGAATATGTGTCTTTAAGCTTCATGTGGTTGTAGTTGATGTTTAGGTTGATTTCGTGAGGCGGATTAACCAATATAGATAAAATAAATAACCTAACGTAAACAAAAAACGGCCAATATTTCTGTCGGACTTTTTTTAAAGCAGCTCTTACTATGTTTTAAATGTGATTGTAAACGTAGTGCCTTCATTTAGGCGGCTATCAATATCTATTTGCCCACCTAAGCTTGTTACGTGATTATGCACCAAATACAAACCTATTCCCTTACTATCTTTATTTTGATGAAAGGTTTGGTTAAATCCGAAAATCCGACCTTTGTCGTTTTGCATATCAAAGCCAAGGCCCTCGTCTCTAAATGTTAAGGTAACTATTCCATTTCCTTTTTTACTTTCTATAAATATTTGAGGATACGTGTTTGGCTTTGCGTATTTGATTGAATTAGAGACCAGATTGAGAAATATGCTTTCCAGGTATGCCTTGTTAAAAGTTATCAAATCAACCTCATTAAAATTTGATTTAATTATTGTTTTGGTATCAATTATCAACGACCTTAATGATTTCATCACCGCATTCAGCGATTCCGTAAAACTTATTGGCCCTACCGCTATGTTTAAGCTCTTCTTCTGTATCAGGCTATCTATATAGTTGTTTAAAGTATTACGAAGGTCTTCTGTCGACTCTTCCAACATTCCCATTAATTCGGTTATTTCTTCATTTTCAATCTTTTTATCTTTTATCAGGTGGAAAATAGAAAGCAAATTGTTTACCGGTGATCTTAGGTCGTGGCTGGTGGTATAAGTTAATTGCTTAAGTTCATCATTTGCTTTTGTAAGATTAGAAATCAATATGTTTCTATCGTCATCAAGTCGTTTTTTATGCGTAATATTTTTCGCTAATCCCAATACTAGCCGTTGTTCTTCTATTCCAATAGACGTCCAGGAAAGCCATACTATCTCCCCCGATTTTGTTACGTATCTATTTTCGAAATTTATCAAAGGAATTGACCTTTTAACGTTCTCCCGGCTTTCTATGGTAGAATCTTTGTCCTCTATATAAACAAATTCGTTTATAGGTTTTGATAATAGCTCCTCCATGGTATAACCCAATGTTTTCGATACCGCCGGATTGATCTTTTTAAAAAAACCATCATAGCCTGCTATACAAATTAAATCCGGCGATAATTGAACAAATGGATCGTAGTCAAAAGTTTTATCAGAGAACAAAGCAGCTAAATTATTATCACTATCCATCCTGGTTGAATTAACGAACATCAGATAAAATCAAGCCTTTACTATGCAAAGTATACTATTTGCCTGATCTTGATAATTATTCAATGCCATTCTCATTTTTACTGATTATCTCATTAATAGGTTTCAACTTGTGCACACTATAAAGTTATTTAGTTACTAAGAGGTTAATATTATGTGGGACAGGGTTCGAGCCAGTGCCCCTCCCAATGTAAATCGGGATGCTATGAACTACTACGTGGTTTAAACAAAAAAAGTCCAACATTTCTGTCGGACTTTCTTTCTGTGGGAGTTAGTATTATTTCTTTTTAGCAACCGCTTTGGCTTTAACCTTCCCTTTCATTTCGTTCCAGTAAATAAATACACCCCTGTCTGTGCCGGTAACAATATCTACAGCTCCGTCTTTATTTAAATCTACAGCTAACACATCAGATCCTACACCAGACCGGTTATGCATCAGATGGGGTACAAACTCGGCTCCACCCGGTACCTTAGGGTTACGTACCGTTTTATACCAGTAAATAACCGGCGGCCCGTAAGCGTCCGGATCAAGATAAGTATCCAGGTGCGACCAATACCGTTTGCCGGTAATAAAATCAGGAATACCGTCGCCATCCATATCGGCAAAAGCTGTGGCATGCGCTTCAGAAAAGGCTACGCCACCGGCATTTTTATCTTTAGTGCTGTAATCATCACTTATAATATGGCGCACAAAAGTTATATCACCCTTTGCATCGCGTTTTTGTTCAAACCAGCCAAGGCCAAAACCATGCGCGTTAAGCGATGTTACTACGTCATTTAACTTATCGCCGTTTACATCATAAACACCCATTACAGCGCCACCATAATTGTTGCCACGATGCGCTATGCGCCCAAATGGTACAGGGTGGTAGGCCCATAACATTTTACCATCATCATTTTTTGGATGCTCCCACCAACCGTTAACATTTAAAATATCCATTAAACCATCACCATTAATATCGCCTACACCAATGCCATGTGCATTTGATGCTCCCTTTTCAGATACGGGACGCTGTATCCATGTTTTGGTAACGTCATCCGGGTTGGGTTTAGCATAACACACCTGCCCGCCTGATCCGTAAACCAATTCGGGTTTGCCATCGCCATCAACATCTCTAAATGTCATAATTTCTGTTTGTATGCCTCTTATAACCTGGTATCTATCCCAACGACGGGATTCTCCTTTAGGATTAATAAATAAGGAACCGCCGCTTAAAACATCATCCCAGCCATCGCCATTAAAATCATAACCATACTGGCAATTAAACTCTGTAAATTTTGTGGATGGTGCACCCGATACGGCGTAGGCTATTTCGCGAGAGCTAGTGTAATCAGGACCGAAATAAATATACGGACCGGCAACAATATCAGTAACGCCATCATGATTAAAATCACCTGATCCTGCAGCCCACGAGTAGTACATATCCTGTATGCGTTGCACCTTAAAGCCGGCACCTGTTTGCTCCTTAGGCATTTTTTTAATTCCTGCATCTACGTAGCTCAATTCGTTAAACTGAACTTCGCCTGTACCGTTAATCATTAACGCTATCGGCCCAAAGCCTGTGTCCGTCTCTAGGCTGAAAGCATTTTCGGCGCCATCATTTATATAGCCGCGTATAATGTTCAGGTCCAGAATGGCATCAAATTGGTTCCATTGCCCGGGAATGGGTGCCGGCGTAGGACGCGTAAAAGGTAGAAGTTCCGTTGCAGGACCGGTAACGCCGCGCGGCGAACTTCCTGAGCCTCGTTCCGGTGTCCTTGCATTTGGGTCAAACGGAGGTGCCTGCCTTATTATACCACCGGCGGGATGTAAAGCCTCTCTTTTGGTTTCTTTACCTTGTCCATCAAGCGCAACTTTATAAAAACCCATTTCCGTACCTTTTATTGATGCTAAAAAGCCTTTAGATCCATCACTTGTTTTTTCCATACGGAACAAAAAACCAACCTCGGTATTGGCATCAGCTTTAAATAAAATGCGTAAATGAATATCCTGAAAACCACGATCAGATACTAAATAACCTGGTGCGCCATTTGCCTTTACAGTTATCATACCGTTATTGGCTTTCCAGTCTGCATTACCTAAGGTATGCCAGCCCGAAAGTGACGACCCCTTGTATTCATAGTCGGGTATAAGGGCCATGCCCCTGCCATTATAGTCGCCTGGTATTGCCTGCCCGAAGGAAATGGCTGTCATCCCTGCTAAAAGAAGTGTAGATAAAATACGTTTCATTTTTTTAATTTGATGGGCTAATTGGTCATTAGATAATATGCAGACCAATATTTACAGCTGTGCGGGATAAGCGGTAAAAAAGGCCTTAAAAAGAATAATTGGTTATAAAATCAATATATAAAATACTATTGTGCGGGTTAGTATTTTACAACCGAAAAGTAAGGCATATTGGGTGAATATTCACTTTTAGTATAGTGAAGTAATAAAAATATTACAAGTAATCTTACTTGCTGGCCTATTTATATGCCGGATTAGGTTAAACAAAAAGTCCAACATTTCTGTCGGACTTTCTGTACTGTGGGAGTTACTGGGTTCGAACCAGTGACCCTCCCGATTGTAAAATCGGGATGTACTGAACTACTACCTGGTTTAAACAAAAAAGTCCAACATTTCTGTCGGACTTTCTATTCTGTGGGAGTTACTGGGTTCGAACCAGTGACCCTCTGCTTGTAAGGCAGATGCTCTGAACCAGCTGAGCTAA
>CBFGNU010000032.1:0-21156 GCA_965650195.1 uncultured Mucilaginibacter sp.
AATTCGGCTTATTTGAAAAAGCAGAAAAAGGTGTAGCTGTTTCTATGACCGAAGAAGGTTTAGACCCGTCAAAGAAACTAGCGCTTCACCGCACGGCCCCTGTGGGTACGGTCATAAAAATAACTAATCCAATGACAGGTAAAACAGCTTTTGCCAAGGTTGTGGGCCGTTTTACGGATACTGAAGCTACTAAAGATGCCATTATTGTGGTAACCAAAAACGTTGCCGACTCTATTGGAGCATTAGATAAACGGGTTCATGTAAACATCAGCTACGGTGTTCCAAATGAGTAAACCGTATATTATTGGCATCGCAGGTGGAAGCGGATCAGGAAAGACTTTTTTTTTGAACCGCTTTTTAGATCACTTTACTAAAGACGAGGTTTGCCTGGTATCTCAGGATGATTACTACATCCCCGTGGCCCATAACATGACGCCCGAGGAAAACAAGCTATACAATTTTGATTTGCCACGCACCATTGATGCTGAGCATTTTGAAAGAGATGTACTTGATCTGATAGCGGGCAAAACCATTCATAAAAAAGAATACACTTTTAACAACCCTAGTCTTACCCCTAAGACACTGGAGATAAAGCCCGCGCCGATATTAATTATTGAGGGACTGTTCATTATGCACTTTAAGGGAATAGCCGATTTGATAAATATGAAAATATTTGTTGATGCCGATGAAGCTACTGCCCTGGAACGCCGCCTTAAACGTGATCTGCTGGAACGTGGCTATTCAAATGATGATGTTATGTATAAATGGATACATCACGTTGTGCCGGCTTATAATGAGTATCTGCTGCCTTATAAAGACGAGTGCCACAAAATCATCATCAACAATACGAATACTACCGCAAATATTGTCAAAGTAACCGAGGAGATCTCAGCGGAATTACGGCAAGTTGTTTTTGGTGATTGACACTTAGATCCCTTCCTTTATACTTCTAAAAGGCTTTTCAGGTTCATCAATACTAAACATGGTGAGGGTGCTGTCTTTTAAAGTCATAAAATCGCCACGCGGGCTTACCACCAATTTCTTTACGCCGTTATGAGTAACAGCTAAGGGTTGTACTTTTGAAGTGACATTTCCCTCTCCGTCAAGTTCAATAATATAATATTGTCCTTCTTTTTTATCATCATAAATAATACTGATGGTACCTGCGGCATCATCAATAAATTTGCCCGCAATGGGTTTGCCCACCATTTCCTGCGGGCTAAGCGAGAGCAGGTGTTGAGCTGCTTCGGGTGTAAAGCCAATAAATTCAAAATTCATTAACTTATTATCGTAGTCGCGAATAGTGTCTTTCTTTGTAACTACGCCCGGCTTAGGGTAGCCTGCTATGGCGTAAACTAAAACGCCGCCTGTGTTTTTGTAGCTGTTGCCGGGCAGTAAAAAATTAAGCTCCAAGGCTGCGTATTGGGCGCTGTCGTTACGTATGTTACCGGCTATATCTAACATTTGCTGCTTGCCGATGCGACCCTTCAGTTGTACATCCATTTTAGCGCCATCAGCAGTTTTAGCTACATTTGTTATGCTATATGGTTCTGTTGGTTTGTTAGAATTACAGCCAGCTAAAGCGACCAATAAAATAAAGAAGATCTTTTTCATACACATACGTTCATCTCCGGAAGATGGGCTGCAAATATATCCCTAAAAAAATACCCCGGCAATAGCCAGGGTTATATCAGGCAGGCTTCTCTGATGGATTTTTTCTGCCTTGCTTTAACTTCTCTACCAGTTTTAAAAGTCGTTCTGCGCGCGTCTTCTCCTGCTTTGCTGTTAGTATCCAAAGGACATATTCCTTTTTATTGGTATAGGATAGCCGGTTGTAAAAGTCAAATGCTTCCGGGTGCTTTTCAAGGGCAGCAGTCATTACCGGCGGCAGCGTTATTTGTTTGTTATCAACATCTATATAAGCTAAATACTCGTTTTGGCGGATACTTTGATTACTTCCTTCGGATGTTTTTACCTCATCATGAGGCTTTAATCTAAGTGCGGTCCAGGTTTGGTCAATGGCTGCTGAGGCTACCGGGCGCAGGCCATATTTTTTACATACGTCCCAGCTGCTCATCATTTCAAGATCGCTTTCCACACCCGAACTTTTCTTGGGGTACATTATCCAGAAGACAGCTTCTGGCTTCAATAGCTTTGCAACCACTTGTAAAGATGCAGTAAGTTCGGCGGTGTTTTTAACAAATACCTGTGCGCCATCAAATTCGCTGTCGGGACTATATTTGACGATAATGTTTGGGGGTAACGGGCCGAGCGTGACAGGATAATTTGCAGGGGCGTTAAAAAGTAGCCAGGTACTGCCCGGTTTCATTTTTAGTTTTTTTGCCAGGTCGCTCATGTTTACCGTATCTTAAAATGCAATTGGAACTGAATATTTTACCGAAACAGGCGTATTAAACTGTATGGCTGGTTCCCAATCGGGCATAGTCGATATAACTCGCATTGCCTCTTTGTCAAGATCCTTATCAACTGATTGGAAAATATTTACGTCTTTAATACGTCCTTGGGTGGTAATAGTAAAGCCGACGATTATTTTTCCATGGATTTTGTCTTTACCAGGGGGGATCTTAAAATTTGAAGATAGATAATTACCAAATTCTTTATTGCCTCCCTTAAAAGCCGGTTGATGATCACGGTCGGGGGCATCTCGACCATCTAAATCGAAATATTTTTTTTTATCAATATTGCCCTTATTGAAAACCACAGTAGCCGCAGCCTGACCTGATTCAAAATAGAAATTCCAGGTACTATCCCGTTGATTATTCCTGTGGATTCCAGAGCTTCTAACTTGTCCATTATCGTGATAGTAGATAGCCCGGCCGGATAATGTCTTAAACAGCGAATCCGTATAATACTCGTCGCTAACGATAGTGAATCGACCGGTTAAAGTTTTAACCCTCATGCCATTTTCTGCTTGCGATATTATTTTGATGTAGCTTGCATTTTTTTGCCCGGTTGGTTTTAAACCGGCATCCAGATATAACGTATCCTGAGCATGCACTACATAAAAAAGCAAGCAAATAGATACTGACAGAATGAAACGCATCATGATGAGTTTTTATTTCAAATTCAATTTAGCAAAAAAATCCCATAATACTATCCCTGCCGAAACTACGATATTAAAGGAGTGTTTGGTGCCAAACTGAGGTATCTCGATGCAACCATCGGCCATTCTCATTACTTCGTCGCTTACCCCATTCACCTCGTTACCAAACACTAAAGCATATTTCTCATTATTGGCGGGACTAAACTCATTCAGCATGGTGCTGTTTTCGGCTTGCTCTATGGCAATAATGCAGTATCCGTCGTTCTTTAACTGTGTAATCGCATCTGTAGCGTCAGCGTAATAGCTCCAGTCGACAGATTGTGTGGCACCTAAAGCCGTTTTTTCTATTTCGCGATGAGGCGGCTGAGCAGATATTCCACAAAGGCATACCGCTTCAACAGCAAAGCCATCACTTGTGCGGAATATAGAGCCAATGTTATGCATGCTGCGCACATTATCTAACACAACTACAACGGGTAGTTTTTGCTGTGTTTTAAACTCGGATATTGACGCCCGGTTCAGCTCATCTAATTTTAGTTTGCGCATGTGCGGATATCAGGAATTATTTGGTTTTTGTTCACCAATAGCGATACTGCCTACACCATTGCCAACACTTTGCTGATAAACAGTAGGAGCGTAACCTATCTTATTTGTGTAATAGGCAATCACCTCCTCGGCGAAGCCGTCAAAACTATCCTTTTTAACCAATGCTATTGCGCAGCCGCCAAAACCTGCACCCGTCATACGTGCACCGGCTACGTTAGGGTTGGTTTGCGCATAGTCCACAATAGTGTCTAATTCAACACCACTCACTTCGTAAAGATTGCGCAGCGAGTCATGCGAAGCATACATTAATTCACCGAATTCGGTTAAACTGTTTTTTGATAAAACGCTTACAGCTGTTTTAACACGCTCGTTCTCTTCAATAACATGCCTGGCGCGTTTAAGTACTAATTTATCGGTTATAAGGTGTTCATTTTCTGCAAAAGTGGCGACATCAATATCGCAAAGGTCATCTATATCCAACCGCTGCCGTAAAGCTTCTAAAGCCGCTGCACATTCCTGTACGCGTTCGTTGTATTTTGATTCAACCAGTTTTCTGGATTTATTGGTGTTTACAACCGCCAAAACATATTCGCCCAGGTTAGCGCTCACCAGGTCATAGTCCAAGGTATCGCAGCTTATGGCCATGGCCTTATCCTTTTCGCCAAAGGTTACAGCAAACTGGTCCATTATTCCGCTGTTTACGCCTATAAAATTGTTCTCCACAGCTTTTGATAACTTAACCAGGTCAAGTTTTGAGTAGCCGGCATTAAACAGTTCGTTAAAAGCGTAGGCTGTTACCACTTCAATTGAAGCCGATGAGGACAGCCCTGACCCGATAGGTATATCGCCAAAATAAAGCATATCAAGCCCTTGTAGCTGGTGGCCGTCTTTTAAAAAATAGTCGGCTATTCCTAACGGAAAGTTATACCAGTTATCGCCATTCTTAGTGTAACCAGCCTGCAATGGAATTTCTGTAAAATCATTAAAATTGAGGCTTCTTAAACGCAATACATTGTCGTTGTTAGGTGCCGTATAAAGCGTGGTGCCAAATTCAACGGCGCAGGGCAATACAAGGCCGCCATTGTAATCAGTATGCTCGCCGATAAGGTTTACCCTGCCGGGAGCAAAGAAAGCATTGAGGGCTTCTTTTTGATAAATTTGGACAAATTTTTGAGACAGATCGTTATTCATTTACCGTGTTTTGTTTGGGGCAGGCAAATATTGTAATTATTACACTATTTATTTTAATATTGCTTTAATAAAAACACCTTAAAGCTTTGGTTTGTTCACAACAATAGCTTAAATAAAATTAACATGCAATATATTGTAACCGGATATGATTTTACGGATGAGGGTGCTGTACAGCGCCGGCTAAACGTAAGGCCCCATCACCTTGATTTTGCCCGCGCTACCAAAGCTGCAGGCAACCTGATAAGTGCTGCTGCTATTTTAAATGAAGAAGGAAATGCTGTAGGTTCTGTGATGTTTCTTCAGTTTGAAACAGAAGAGGAATTAAATGCCTGGAAAAGCGCCGAGCCCTATGTTACCCAGGGAGTATGGGAAACCGTAGATGTGAAGCCTGCAAGAGTAGCAGATTTATAACAGTAAGAGCATAAAGTCTTACTGTTATAAACTAATGCCTATTGAACTTTATATCGATAAACCGCCCGACCGATGTTTCCGTCGGCATCAAATCCTTCAATTATAGCCCTGTAACTTCCTTTTCCGTCTGCATTAAAAAAATTAAACGTGGCAGCTCCTATAGCTGCGTCGGTATTTACTCTTGGGTTCCAGTAAATAGTCGTACGTAAGTCGCCACCAATAGCCGAGTCTTTTGATACATCATAACGCGGGCTGTAAAAAGTTCTGGCCGCGCTAAAGCCTTTTGGCTTTACCTTAACACCGCTATTGGCGGGCATTAAATCATCTAATGCAGCCGCTATCTGGTCTTTGGACATTTGAACTCTTTCAATCTTTTTAGAGTTAACAACAACTACCCCGTTGGTACCGCTCATGCGGTTTATACTACTAACACCATCACTTAAAAAAACTTCTACAGACTCAACTGTTTTAGGATCAATGGTGCGCAAGGCATTAAAATCAACCATATTGTTGTTTAGGTAGATGGCCACCGGGCGTTTGTCGCCCTGCATCACGTAACGATTAATCTGCAAACTTTGAGTCTGCATGTCAAAAGTTAATCCGCCCATGCCTTGCAAGCAATCATATAACGTGGCGCAGGCAGAAAACATTGCACCGTCAAGCGTATGATCTGCCATTAAAGCTAGCCCCGAAAGCGACGAATTATCTGTGTGGCTGGCTTTTTTTACCTTAGGTGCCACAGTTGCACGTATGTTAACCTCGTTAAGCACGCGGGAGTTATCGGCTACTTTTTTGCTGTTTAATAGGTATGGACGCATTGCGCTGTCAATATTTATAAAGGCCGCAGGTGCATTTATGCTTGCTGTAATTGGCTGAAAAGAATCATTGTTTAATAATATCATAAAGCCACTGCTGTTGGCATTCCCTTTAGCGCTTACAACAGCTTGTAACGAATCGGGAAAATATAACTTTGAGAAAGTAAACTCTCCAACAGTGTTAGTCGTTGTGTTTACTGATAAGCGCCTGTCCTTTATTTCCAAATTAACATTTCCACGGTTTATCGGCAAACCCGACGATGTGCGCAAACTGCCGGATATGGTTATACCGTCTTCGGGCTGAAATTTTATACCCGGAGGCAATTTGTTAGCAGCAATGTCTTTATATACAATTCGTCTATATCCTTGAGTAAGCATCAAAGCATCCAGATCAGAATTGGTTTGATCTGTTGGGTTGTTAAAATAATAATTAGGCTTTTCTATATACCCTTTCAAATCGGAAGTTAGCAGTAAATGAGTCAAAATGGTTGTTTCAGCACTTTCATCATAAGGAACCTTGGTTTCATCAATCACTGTAACTGAAAGGTCGGCCGCAGCAGGTTTGTCAGCGTTTTTTGCAGATACATTCATTACCACATTGTCGCGACCTGTGTAAACAGTTTTCGGAGTGGTTAGTGTAAGCGATAGTTGGTCGTCGGGCTTATTAATAAAAACGAGCCGCTCTGACAAGGCATCGCCGTTGCTACTCAAAACGCTTATTTTGGCCACGCCTGATGGTAATTTATTAGTTATTGATAAAGGGTATGTAGTAGCGTTTAACCCGGTTGTTGTTTGTGCTGCATAAAAAATAGCCTGCCCATTTTGTGCGACAATATAGAAGTGTTTACCCCTGTTTTTTTGAAGATAGGCATCATTGCATAATAAGTTTATCACTATACGCTGGGGTGATACAGTTACCACGTTTATGGTAATATCCTGAGTGCTTGCCTTGGGAAGATCGTAAGTACTTTTAGATCCATCAGCAAATGTTACAGCAGCTTTATAAGTTTTACCTGCAGCAGGAGTGAGGGCAAATGTACCCATACCTAAATGCTGCGAGGAAAAATTGGCCACTGTGGCTCCGGCATTATCGACAATTGTGCCTTTAATATCTACACCCATACCGCTTGGCGCTATGGCTTTAAAGGCTACTTTGCCCGCCACGCCTTCAATCAGTTCGCCGCCTTCCGGAAAGAACTGAACATCCATTGGGGCCGCGGCGCCTTTTAACGAAAATTGGTTAGTTACCTCTTTTGGGCTTGCGTCTATTTCTGTAATCAGATCGCTTGTTGATAGTTCAGATAATTTACTTGTATTGAAGCTTACGTTTATATAACCATTAGCGTCAGTTGTAGCCTTGCCTTTTTCTAATACTTCATCACCTTTTGTCTGCACTTTCCAGCTTACCTTTTTGCCGGCAATAGCGCTACCGTCAATATTGCGGTAATTAAGGCGTGCCATTACTTTCGCCGTGTTATTTTGTGTAGATGATGTTAATGAAATATTTGTAAGAATATTTTTATTGATCGCGTCGCCTATACTTATTGTTTTGTCGAAAAAGTAGGCTGCATCAAAATTACGCATCCATTTAGTGTAGGCCCTTATTTGGTAGTTTCCTTGCTTATACCGCAATTTAGTTATAGCTATATTACCAAAGGCCACACCCTTGGTAACGGCTAATTTTAGCTTTTGCACAACAGTGTCCCTATTTATTACATCAACATATACAACATTGCTTAGGGTAGAAGGCACCCGTTGCTTTAAATCGCCATAACTATCAGTTGTAACGTAGGCTTTAAACCAAATGGTGTCGCCCACAGCGTAGTATGGTTTATCAAAATGCAGGTAAACCTTTTCCACCGGGTATGCACTATTGTATTCGGCGGTTTTTTGTGCAATTGTTTTTAAAGGAATTGAATCGGTTTGCGAAAATGCCGATAAAGCGGCTACCAAAAACAGCGACAGTGAAAAAGTAAATCTCTTAAGGTTCATTTTGCAATTTGACGAATAAAACTGGTTAAATATAGGTAAGTTACACCGGGCAGGTGTTAAAACATGCTATTTTAACATTTTTTTACAAATTATAGTATGCAATGTTGCGTAACTTTTTGAGGAGCATGTTGCAAAAAAGAAAATTCGGTAAAAAAACAAGGCAGAATTCTTATTAAGAATTCTGCCTTGATGCCTTTTGGCTTAGCGGTAAATTTTGTTTACCAGCCGCTTCCTTTTTTGGCGGCACCACTGCTGATATGGCCTTCTGCTGTAGCTTTGCTCATTATTGCAGCCATTTTGTTTCCTGAACCATCAGTACCTGTTGCAATGTACCTGCCTGATTTTACATCAATAACAGGATTGATCATTGGTACATTCTTGGTTTTTGTCTTCACTGAATAGGCGGTAATGCCGCCACTTGTAGGTGTTGCCATGATAAGTTTTTAATTGTTTTAAAAAAGTTTAACTCTTGTAGGTAATAATTGTTTGTACAAACATAATGTATTGTTATTAACATGTACAACCTGTTAGCCAAAAGTTATTCAAAAAAATGTTAAAAAAGACCCCTTTTAGGGCTGTTTTTTGCAATTTGTGGAAAACTAGTTACTTGTTGGATGTAAATATTATAACCAGAAGCTATAATAAAGCTCCCCACAGCCAGCCGGAAATATAATTTACAATGAAAAAAAGCAAAAGCTGTTGCACTTAGCAGCTCCTTCTGAGGGCTATAGTAAAAAAAAACACCGGCAATTTTTGGAACGCCGGTGTTTTTTAAGATTATTCTTTTTCAACTACCACAGCTGTGCCGTAGGCCAGCACTTCTGTTATACCCTGCATTATTTCGTTGGCATCATACCGCATCGCTATAATAGCGTTGGCTCCCATAACCCGGGCATGCTCTATCAGCAACTGATAGGCTTCCTGGCGGGTATTTTCGCAAAGTTCTACGTAGATAGAAAGCCTGCCACCAAACAGCGATTGAAAACCGCCTGCAATATTGCCAAGCGCGCTGCGGCTGCGTACGGTAACACCGCGTACAACGCCTAATTGTTTAACAATTTTGTAACCCTCAAGCGAGTTAGCTGTAGTAACTAATGAAGTATCCATTGATGTAATTTTTAATTTTAAACAGGTAAGTTAAATAACCCCTGTTGTATTTAGATTAAAATGTATGACAAAAATTACATCAGCGGCAGTCTTTATTTGTATTTACACAGGTATGAGCTCTGGGCAGCGGTTTTTACTTTAAATGATGAATTGGCTGGCACCTCAAATGACTGGCCGTTTGTAAAGCTTTTCCACTCGGTTTCGCCGGGAAGCAATGCTATTAGTTCGCCTTCAATTACCACCATTGTTTCGTGGCTTGATGTGCCAAATTCGTATTCTCCGCTTTCAATTACGCCAATGGTTGATTTTCCTTCGGCCGATGTGTAGGCGAGTGACTTTACGGTACCGCCAAAATATTCGTTTACGTTGATCATTGTGTTTCTTTTTTTTCGTGCCCGAAGATGGGAATTTTGTTTGTTAGTTCATAGTTCATGGTTCATAGATGATGGATGATAGTTCATGGTTCATAGCCAATAGTTAGAAATGCCAGATCAGATATCAATGCCAAAACAACCATGAACCATCCCCTATGAACCAACAACTATTTAATCCCACCAAAAGCAGCAAAGTAAGAGTTTTTATGCAATACCTCCACCTGCTTAAATCCAACCTTTTTTAATAGGTCGGTTTGGTAGTTTATTGATCGGGGCGTATCTTCATAAGCCACATAGTCGAGTACTTTTTTTCGATATTCCGGCCCGCCAAGGGTGTCCAGGTAATTGCTATACCTTTGTTGGAATAACTGGTTCAAAGGTTCAGAGTCATGCGTTATCAGGTCTGATATCCAAAAACTGCCACCGGGCTTAAGCATGCGGTACATATTGGCGAATACAGCTTCCCAATCCGCGTCATCCCGCAAATGGTGAAGCGTTGCGGCCGCCAAAATAATATCAAAACTCTGATCAGGTAGGGTCAGGTTGCGCATATCATCCTGAATAATGGTTACCTCGCCCGTTGTTTCTGCACTTACGCGCTCTTTAGCTCTTAACAGCATAGGCATGCTCAAATCATTAAGTGTGCAGCTCAGGCCGCTTATTTTGCTTAACATTTTTAACGTATAATTACCGGCACCACATCCTACGTCAAGCAGATCTGTAGCATTCGGATTGATATATTTAGCGGCCTCAGTACATAACTCCATGGTAAGCGGAGCGTCTATAGTGGTAAGCTGTCCCGTATCTAAATTCGAAAATCGTTCAACATCGTTATCAAAACGGTGCCTTATTTCATCATTCCCTGCTTTTTTTGAATAGTCTGTGCTCATATCGTAGTGTTTAGTATTGCCAAAGCTAAATGCTTTAATGATATTTGAAAAATATCAATTTTATCAATAATTGATATCTATTAAGTATCATTAAAATGGAGATCCGTCACCTCATTTACTTTAAAACTGTAGCAGAACACCTGCATTTCAGGAATGCCGCTAACGCCCTTTTTATTTCTCAGCCACCGTTAAGCAGGCAGATAAAGGAACTGGAGGATGAATTAGGTGCCCGCCTGTTTAACAGAAACAATAAGAGGGTAATGCTAACCGACGCTGGCAGGTATTTTTTGATTGAAGTGAATAAAATACTTGCCGGTTTAGAAGAATGTAGGCATACTGTAAAGCAGATACACCAGGCAGAAAGCGGTGAGTTAAGAATAGGATACATCAGCTCGTTATACCAGCCACACATGGCCGAAGTTTTAAAAGCCTTGCGTGTAAACTTTCCCTACGTTAAAACGAGTTTGTATGAGCGCCCCACTGTTAAGCAAATTGAAGCGCTTGAACAAGGTAAGCTGGACGTAGGTATACTGAGGGCACCTGTGCATTCGGACAAATTGAAGGTTCAGAGTTTGTTTTTTGATCCTTTTATGGTTGTAATGCAAGCAGGAAGCGAAAAGTTTAAAAATGAGGAAGAAGTTGCCAGCTATATTAAAAACAAGCCATTCATTTTTTTTAATAAAGAATACGCCCCGTATTATCACGACAGCCTGATAGAGATATGCAATAGGTTGGGTTTTAGCCCCAATATAGTTCATGAGGCTAATAATGTGCATTCTATTTTACAATTAGTGGAGGCGGGGTTGGGCATTTCGATACTTCCGTTATCAGTAAAAAATAAAAATGGCAATCTCCGCTTTATTCCGTTGGATAAAATCCCCGTTAAAACGGAGGTGGTTTTGGCTTACCGGCCGGGCGTGGGCAACGTTGCGCTTAAGTGGTTTATAGAAAATTATCCAAAATAGTGTTTGGTAAGTTATTTGCCTTGTTGGATGAAACCGTTTGTTTCAAAAAGACGTAAATAGGGTTTTATTTTATAGCTATGCCAAATCCCCCTATCCCCAAAAACGAATTTGAAAGGATAATTGACCTTTCTGATTATGATCTGGACTATTCAGGTCTGGAAGATAATTTTAAAGACCTTGCAAGGCTTGCAGCTAATGTGGCCGGTACAAAAATTTCTTTGGTAAACCTTATCGACTCCTTTACCCAATGGAGCATATCAAATCACGGCCTGGCTATTGATCAAATGCCAAGGGAAGACTCCGTTTGTCAGTATACTATTATGGACGATCAGCCTTTTGAGATAGCCGACCTTTCTGCTGATGATCGTTTTAAAGATAAGTTTTACGTTACGGACGACCCTAATCTTCGTTATTATTACGGCTTGCCATTAATAACATCTGAAGGGCATAACATAGGAGCGTTGTGTGTACTGGATAAGGAGTTTAAGACCATATCACCCGAGAAAACGGAACTACTTAAGATAATCGCCAACGAGATAGTGAATCGTTTAAAAGCCCTCAAAGTAATTAATGATTTGAAGGGGCAGTTAAAGTATGCCGACGAGACAAAGAAAAAAGTAGCCCATGATATACGCGGTCCACTGGGCGGTATAATCGGGTTGGCACAGATCATAAGTGAGCAAGGGCATACTAACCAGATAGACGAGGTGCTTGAATTTATTAATTTGATACAAAAGAGCGGAAGGTCTCTTCTGGAATTGGCCGACGAGATATTAACAGCTGAAGAAAAGCAAGCGCCAAAGGGAGACGAATTTAATTTGATATTACTTAAGGACAAACTTGAAAAACTTTACCAGCCGCAGGCACGCAACAAAAACATATCATTTAATGTCTTTATATCGCCTGAGACGGCAACAGTGCCTTTCTCCAGAAATAAGCTACTTCAAATAATAGGTAATCTCATATCAAATTCAATGAAGTTTACACCTGAGGGTGGGCAAGTACGTGTTTCGTTAACATTGAAAACTGAAAAAGAAGTACCTATATTATTACAGATGACAGTAAGCGATACCGGTGTAGGGATGTCTGAACAAGCCATTGAAAAAATACTTGGCGGAACAGCTTCGTCAACAGACGGTACAGAAGGGGAGCAAGGCTATGGCTTTGGGTTAGCTTTAGTTAAGCATCTTATTGGCAGTTTGAATGGAACCATGCATATAATGTCAAAGCCGGGCGAGGGTGCAACGTTCGAAATAAGCTTACCGCAATTATCGTCTTTATAGCGCATTAGCGCCTGATGGTTCTGACGAACGTAATTAAAACTATAAACACTACAGCAATTACAATAATTTTCATTTTACATTGGGCGATACCTGCCAAAGATAGTAAACAGAAAAACCCGCTCCATTGCGGGTTTTTCTGTTTACATAAATACAGGTCTGTTAATTTTCGCCTATTAGATTAAAACCGATTGTCGCGCTTGATGTACCCGCTATATAAAGGGTATAAATGCCCCCGGCTGAAAGCGTTATAGGTAAGTTCAGTAAAACAGAGGTTGATCCGCCGGTGTAAAGCGAATAGCTGTTTGCAGCATCAACATCCTGATAGGCAGAGGCAGCTTTATAAGTTAGCGCCGAAACGATCTTCGCGCCTCCGGATATGCCAAAATCTGCACTGGAGCCTACACCCGTGCTAAGGTTAATAAAACGAATGCGAGCTTTACCCGATGCCGGAGGTGTACGATCGTTTTCATAAACATTAACGGATTTATCATCAGTTAAAAATACGCTGTAATATTTCCCCGGCACAAAGCTGGTAGCCGCAGATGCGTTTACATCTGTAGTGCCGTTTGTTTTAAACGAGATGGTAGGGCTCCCTGTAACGCTGAAATAACCAATTGTTTGCGTGTAAACCAAACCAGATGAAGTAAGTTTTTGATTGTCAAAATAAACATCCTGTGGTGATGACGAGGCAGCCGCATTTGTGATAGCAACTGCCGCTACATCTACATGGTTATCGTCGTTATTTTTTTTACAGGATGAAAAAACGGAAGACAATAAAGCAACGCTGAATAATACTGATAAGGTTCGGTGGATTTTTACGTTCAATATATTTTTCATAGTTGTAATATTTTTATTTACAATAATATCAAATAAACAGGGAATATAATAAATGGTTTTATCGCCCTTATCACGTCTTAAAAACAAAATGCCCGCTGCGCTATTAATGTAGTATCATGGCATCATCTAAAAAATCTATTTACAGTGCACTTATAGCTAATTTGCTTATTGCTGTTACGAAATTTGTTGCCGGAGCAGTTAGTAATAGCTCGGCTATGATAGCTGAAGGGGTACACTCAGTAGTGGATACAATAAACCAGCTATTATTATTGCTCGGCATAAGACTTAGTAAAAAGCGACCTGACAAATATCATCCACTTGGATATGGAAAAGAGCTGTATTTCTGGTCATTTGTGGTGTCTATTATGATTTTTGGTCTTGGCGGTGGGATATCGATATACCAGGGCGTTCTGCACATTCTTAATCCAATTGAACAGGGTGATCCGTTTTGGAGCTATGTGGTTTTAAGTTTGTCAATAATTTTTGAGGGTTCGTCGCTTATTATAGCTGCTAAGGAGTTCAACCGTCTTAGAAACGGACAAACCTGGTGGGATGCTATAGTAAACAGCAAAGACCCTTCAACTTTTTTGGTATTATTTGAGGATGCTGCTGCAGTAGTTGGGTTGCTCATAGTTATGATCTGCCTTTGGCTAAGCCATCATTTTAATAAACCTTTTATTGACGGTATTGCATCTTTATTGGTGGGTTTATTACTGGTCTTTGTATCGATGATTTTAGCACGCGAGAGCCGCAGTTTATTGATGGGTGAGGGGATAAGAAAGAAAACGAAAGCACGCATTAAAATAATAGTGGAAGATGACGAAGCGGTTTTGCGGCTGATGCACTTGCTGTCTACCTACCAGTCGCCCGAAGAAGTGCTACTGATGCTCATTGTAGCTTTTAAGCCTGATCAAAACACAGCAAAGATAAATGATGCTATTGATCGTATCCGGGCCAAAATAAAGGCTGAGTTCAACTTAATAAAGTTTGTTATTATACAACCTGAGGTGTATGAAGGGCGGATAAATCCCCGCATTCAGAACTACATCTAATTGTGCTACAGTAACTTCGATTTGTTTTAACATTTTGTTAACCGCAAAGCAAAGGTTTTTCTATATTTGCGGCGGGTAAGTCTTTTACGGCCAGCTCCTCTTGAACTCCCCCAGGGTGGGAACGCAGCAAGGGTAGAGAGTTGAGCGGCGCGATAAAAGTAGCTTACCCATTTTTTGTGCCTTTTTTTTCGGTCGATGATCTATCGAATGTAATTTTCGCCAAACCTTATCTATCCAATCCCAAATCTTCAATAACCAGTCTTTTCAAAATCTTATCTTAGCAAAAAAATATTTAAATGCTGGATATTCTTATTATTGGCGGTGGGCCCATCGGAATTGCTTGCGGACTAAAGGCGCAAAAGGCAGGTTTAAGTTTTGTGATCGTCGAAAAAGGCTGCCTTACAAATTCCATATATAATTATCCTGTTACCACTACTTTTTTCTCAACGTCTGAGCGGTTGGAGATAGATAATATACCCTTTACAACACTGCACGCCAAACCTAATCGCGCCGAAGCTTTGGAATATTATAGGAGAATAACGTTGGCCAATTCATTGCCGGTAAAACTATTTGAAGAAGTGGTTGAGGTGACGCGTCTGGAAACAGGTTATTCTGTTACTACTACAAAGGCTAAATACGATGTAAAAAATGTAATAATTGCCACCGGTTTTTATGATGTGTGTGTGAATCTTGATATACCCGGAGAAGAATTGCCAAAGGTTAAACATTATTTTACTGACCCTCACTACTACGCCATGCAAAAAGTGGTGGTAGTGGGCGCAAGCAATTCTGCAATTGATGTTGCACTTGAAACTTTTAGAAAAGGAGCGGAGGTTACATTAGTGGTTCGCGGCCCTGAAATTGGTCCAAGGGTTAAGTATTGGGTTAGACCGGATGTGATCAACCGGATAGAGGAGGGAACTATCAAAGCCTATTTTAATTCGGCATTAAAGGAAATTCGCGATACCGAAGTTGATATTGAAACGCCCGAAGGACCGGTTACTATAAAAAATGATTTTGTATTAGCAATGACAGGCTATCAGCCTAATTTTTCACAATTAAAAAAGTGGGGGTTGAAAATGGATAATGATCTTCTAGTTCCCACTTATAACCCTGAAACTATGGAAACGCATTTGCCCGGTTTATATCTTGCCGGTGTGGTTTGCGGAGGCTTAAATACGCACCTTTGGTTTATTGAAAACTCACGCGTTCACGCCGAAATGATAGTGGGTGATATTGTTGCGAAGCAAGGTTGACGGTTGATTATGTTGATTGGGTGAATGGTTATACTTTTTGTCATTGTTTATCAGTGCGTTGTAATATTAATTTGATCAACTACTCAACCATTCAACTAAATCAACTTTAACTTGCATAAATAAAAAATTATGCAAACTTTTGCATCAAATTTTAAATAAAGCAAATAACTCTAAAAATGAACCTTCAAAGCTTAAATAAGCCCGCTACGAGAGCAATAAAAGCTCCGTTTGCCGCTGCTTTGGTTTCAACTGTTTTATTTACTCCATCACGACGAAGGCTCTATATCCCCAGAGTTTAATTGCAGGTTGTTATTGCCTGAGCAAAAAAACCGGAGTTTCAATTAAACTTCTCTGTTAAAAAACACTTTAATAACAAAGGCATCACAGCCAAATGTTAACAGTAATTTTTTCTTTCTACAATGACCATACAAGATTTTGATATACAGGTAGCATCAGCACAGCATATAGACTATGCGCAGGTTATATGCGACGAGATGGCGGAGTCGGCTAAAGCCAGAGGCACCGGCATTGCGCAACGTTCGCCTGAGTATGTAGCTAATAAAATGCTGGAAGGCAAAGCAGTTATTGCCTTGCACAAAGACGGTACCTGGGCAGGTTTTTGCTACATTGAAACCTGGAGCCACGGCGATTTTGTTGCTAACTCCGGGCTTATCGTTTCGCCGCCATTCCGTAAGGCTGGTTTAGCTAAGGCTATTAAGCATAAAATATTCGAACTTTCGCGCACCAAGTATCCTGACGCAAAACTGTTCGGTTTAACTACCGGGCTGGCGGTAATGAAGATAAACTCTGAATTGGGCTACGAGCCGGTAACGTATTCTGAACTTACGCAGGACGAGGAGTTTTGGAAAGGCTGTAGAAGCTGCGTTAATTATGATATATTAACCAGCAAGGAACGTAAAAACTGTATGTGTACCGCCATGCTATTTGATCCGGCTGAAAAGCAGAAAGTCACAGAGGATAAGCTGCAAAAAATCACGCACAAGGCTAACTTGTTCAAGAGAATTGAAACTGCAATTAAAAGTTTCGGGCAGAGCCTTGACGAAAGTTTAAAGTAAGATTAACTATAGAAACGCAGTTTATTGCGTGTCATTTGAAACAAATATATAAAGGCGCAATCTGTTGCGTCTCTACATCTAACAATAATGGATAAGAAAAAAGTAGTATTGGCTTATAGCGGAGGTTTAGACACCTCGTTTTGTTGCATTTATTTAACTCGTGACTTAGGTTATGAAGTGCATTCAGTAATTGTGAACACCGGTGGTTTCAGCGAAGATGAATTAAAAACAGTTGAAAAACGCGCATACGAAATGGGCGTAACCTCTCATCACGTGGTAGACGAAACTGAGAATTTCTATAACACTTGTGTACGTTACTTAATTTATGGTAACGTATTAAAGAACAATACTTATCCATTGTCAGTTAGTGCCGAGCGCGTTAGCCAGGCTACTGCCATTGCTAACTATGCTAAAGAGATTGGCGCTGAGTTTGTAGCACACGGAAGTACTGGTGCAGGTAACGACCAGGTTAGGTTTGATATGATCTTTAATATATTGATCCCGAACGTTGGTATCATTACACCGATACGTGATTTGAAGTTAAGCCGTGAAGCTGAGATAGAATACCTGAAAAAGCACGGTGTTGAAATGAACTTCGAAAAAGCGAAGTATTCTATAAACAAAGGTATTTGGGGTACATCAGTAGGTGGCAAGGAAACCCTTACATCTAACCTGGGCATGCCTGAGGATGCATGGCCAACACAGGTTACAGAATCAGAAACCAAAAACATTGAGCTGGAATTTGTGCATGGAGAGCTTGTTGGTTTAAACGGCGTTAGGTATGATCATCCGACCAAAGTAATACAGGAATTGCAAGCTATTGCCGGTCCTTACGGTTTGGGTAGGGATATCCACGTAGGTGATACCATCATAGGTATAAAAGGCCGCGTTGGTTTTGAAGCCGCGGCGCCAATGATCATTATAAAAGCGCATCATACGTTAGAAAAACACACGTTAACTAAGTGGCAGCTAACCTGGAAAGATCAGCTTTCAATGTTTTACGGCAATTGGTTGCACGAGGGACAGTTTCACGACCCAATTATGCGTAACATGGAGGCCTTTTTAACCGATACGCAGAAACAGGTTACAGGTAGAGTATTTGTACAACTGCAACCATATCGTTTCCAGGTAGTAGGTATTGAGTCTGATCACGATCTGATGTCAAACAAATTTGGAACCTACGGCGAAATGAATAATTCATGGAGCGGCGACGATGTTAAAGGTTTCTCGAAGATTTTCGGTAACCAGGTAATGATCTATCATAAAGTAAACGGCGCGGAATAATGAACACTGTATTTTCAAAGGGCGAATGTCTGGAACATTACACATGGGGCGATGACTGCCACGGGTGGACCTTTGTAGATACCGAAGCATTATCTGTTAAACAGGAGCTGATGCCGCCCGACACTGCGGAACAACTGCATTATCATGAGCAAGCAAGGCAAGTGTTTTTTATTTTGAAGGGCAAGGCCTTGTTTACCATTAATGGTGAGCAAACGGAGTTGCGCGAGCAGCAAGGGATAGAAATATTGCCCGGACAGCAGCACCAGATAGCCAATAACCAGCAAACCGACCTGGAGTTTATTTTATACAGTTATCCATCAACAAAAAATGACAGGGTTAATTGTTAAACAGATAGATACGACGGAAGCTGGTTTAGTAATAGAACTGTTTGATAAATACAGGATATTTTACAAACAGGCACCAGATATAGCCTTGGCTGAAAGATTTATATCTGACAGGTTGAATAATAACGAGTCGGTAATATATGTTGCCTTTATTGATGATAAGCCGGTAGGGTTTACGCAGCTTTATCCAAAATACTCATCTATGCGCGCGGTGAAGAATTGGATACTGAACGATCTGTATGTGGATGAAGCCTACAGAAAACAAGGAGTTGCAAGTCAATTGATACAAGCAGCTATGGATTTTGCCAAAGCAAATAATGCCAGGTTTGTTCAGTTAGAAACACAAACAGATAACTATACGGCTCAAAATTTATATGAGTCGGTTGGATTTATACAACAGCAACCGGATACAGCGTTTTTATTGTATCGTAAGAGTGTTGACTAATTATAAGGAGATGAAGAAAATTAAAGCAGGAATTGTAGGAGGAGCAGGATATACCGGCGGCGAAATGCTGCGGATATTGATCAATCACCCTGACGTGGAGATTGCCTTTGTGCATAGCAACAGCAATGGAGGCAACCATGTGTACGTTGTGCACACTGATCTTTTCGGCGATACCGACATCCGCTTTACAGATACTCTTTCAACTGATATTGACGTACTGTTTTTATGCGTTGGCCATGGCGATGCGCGGAAGTTTTTAGAGGCAAACGAAATTCCTGATACAGTTAAGATCATTGACCTGAGTCAGGATTTTAGGTTAAAGGAAACCTCAACAATCGGCAGCAAAAAGTTTGTTTATGGCCTGCCTGAGTTAAACAGGAAATCAATTATATCGGCACAAAACATAGCCAACCCGGGTTGCTTTGCTACCACTTTGCAATTGGGCTTGTTGCCTTTGGCATCAAAAGGATTGTTGAATAGCGAAGTGCATATCTCTGCAACAACAGGCTCAACAGGAGCAGGGCAAAGTTTAGCTGCGACTTCGCATTTTACATGGCGTAACGATAATCTTTCGGTTTATAAAGCTTTCGGTCATCAGCATTTAAACGAGATCGGGCAGTCGCTTAACCAGCTACAGCCCGATTTTGGTCAAACCTTAAATTTTATTCCTTATCGCGGCGATTTTACAAGGGGCATTTTTGCGGCCATTCATTTAGACAGTGACTTGGAGGAAGACGAAGCGTTAAAACTTTATCACGACTTTTATGCCGAGCATCCATTTACACACGTTACTAGTAGAAATATCGACTTGAAGCAAGTGGTTAACACCAATAAAGTATTCTTGCAAGTTAAAAAACATGGTAATAAGTTATTTATAATAAGCATTTTAGACAATTTACTTAAAGGCGCGTCGGGCCAGGCAGTTCAGAACATGAACCTGCTGTTTGGACTGGATGAACGCGCCGGTTTACGACTGAAAGCAACGGGCTTTTAAGCCTACAACTCAATTGTAAATCGTATTAACTAAGTATTTTAATTTAAATAGCTAACAATGAAATTATTCGACGTATATCCAATCAATCCGATCAATATTGTTAAAGGTATTGGCAGTTTAGTTTATGATGATAAGGGCCAGGAGTATCTTGACCTGTATGGCGGCCATGCCGTTATTTCTATCGGGCACACCCACCCGCACTATGTAAAACGGCTGGAAGACCAGCTGCATAAAATTGGTTTTTATTCTAACTCAATTGAGATTCCGATCCAGAAACAACTGGCCGAGAAATTAGGCCAGGTTTCGGGCAGGGAAGATTATCAACTATTCTTATGTAACTCCGGTGCCGAAGCCAACGAGAATGCCATGAAGCTGGCTTCGTTTTACAATGGTAAAAAGAAAATAATTGCCTTTACAGGGGCATTTCACGGTCGTACATCACTCGCTGTTGCCGTTACTGATAATCCAAAGATCGTTCCGCCGGTAAATGAAAGCGACAATGTGGTACGTGTGCCATGGAAGGACGAAGCAGCATTAGAGCAAGCCTTTGCAGATAATGAGATTTCATCCGTAATTGTTGAAGGTATACAAGGTGTCGGCGGTATACAAGTGGCCCCTGAAAGCTTCTTGCAGAAGATCCGTTTGCTGTGTGATACGCATAATGCAGTCTTTATTGCCGATTCCATCCAATGCGGTTACGGCCGTTCGGGTAAGTTTTACTCGCATGATTACGCGAGAGTTGATGCAGATATATATACCATGGCCAAAGGAATAGGCAACGGATTTCCGATAGGAGCTATCAGTATATCGCCAAAAATACAACCTGCATATGGAATGTTAGGCACCACGTTTGGTGGCAACCATTTGGCTTGCGCAGCAGCATTGGCTGTGTTGGAGGTTATGGAAGAAGGTAACTTAATGCAAAACGCCGCTGAGTGCGGTAGTTATTTGATAGATGAGTTAAACAAGTTTAAGCAGGTGAACGAAGTACGGGGTCGCGGCTTAATGATAGGGATTGATCTGCCTGCAGAATTTGCCCACGCTAAAAAAGACTTGCTGTTTAAGCACCATATATTTACCGGCGAAGCTAAACCCAATGTAATAAGGTTGCTGCCCGCTTTAAATTTAACCAAAGCATACGCCGATCAGTTTTTGGAGGCGTTTGATAAAGTAATAAATAACTAAAGCCCCCTCTAAATCTCTCCGCAACTGGCGGAGGAGACTTGTTGA
>CBFGNU010000033.1:0-20987 GCA_965650195.1 uncultured Mucilaginibacter sp.
AAATTTTAGCCAATTAGTTTGGTTTTGTGAGTAAATTTTGAGTTTTTAACAAATGGCAGATGATTGAGAATGTGGGAAGAGGGGAATGCGGTATTTTATGTGGTTTTTGGGAGGGAAAAAGCGCAAACGACTATAAAAAACAATGTATCGCCGGTGATGGGTAGCCCCTCCGGGGCACAAATCAATTCAATTTTCTTTTTCTACAAACAGGTAGCCCCGCTGGGGCATGGCTTGTTGCTTTCAAATAAGTGGCACCGCTGAAGCTGGCGGTGATGGGTGGCCCCTCCAAGGCATTAATCAATTCAATTTCATTTTTCTACAAACCCGCTGAGGCATGGCCTATCGCGTTTAACGGGATAGTACCTAGTTCGCAAAGACACTTTATTCTTTTCTACAAACGGTTAAACCGCCGAGACAAATATGCCCCGGAGGGGCTACCTGTTTGTAGAAAAAATACAATCAGAAACAATTGCCCTGGAAGGGCTACCCTTAATCCGAAACAATTACATATTTTTACAATATGCCTGATACTTATACACAATTATACATCCATTTCATATTTGCTGTAAAATATCGCGAAGCCTTGATCAAACCTGATTGGGAAGAACGTTTACACAAATATATAACCGGTATTATTCAAAACAACGGGCACAAGTTATTGGCTATTAATTCAGCTACAGATCATACACATGTTTTTATCGGACTCAATCCTAACCAATCTATCTCAGATCTGATGCGATTAGTTAAAGGGGATAGTTCTGAATTCATCAACAAGGAAAAATTAACATCCAGAAAATTTCAGTGGCAGGATGGATACGGAGCATTCAGCAATAGTCGCTCACAAATTGATGGGGTGGTAAAATATATTTTAAACCAGAAAGAACACCATTCCAAAAGAAATTTTAGAGATGAATACCTCGAAATACTAAAAGATTACAATATTGAGTACGATGAAAAATATGTTTTTAATGAACCGGAAGACTAATTATTTGGATTTACCCCCTCGTATCGTTCCCATTATAAATGCTCAAATAGCTTTCATAACGAGATAGCTCAATTTCGCCTTCTTCCAAAGCATCTAGTACGGCGCAGCCGGGTTCATTAATGTGGCGGCAGTTGTTAAAGCGGCAATCCTGCATACGGATACGCATTTCGGGAAAGAAACGGCCCAGTTCGTGTTGTTCAATATCTATAATGCCTAACTCGCGGATGCCGGGTGTATCTATGATAAAACCGCCCTGCGGCAGTTCAAACATTTCGGCGAAGGTTGTGGTGTGCATTCCTTTATCGCTCCAATCAGAAAGTTGATTAGTACGTAGCGCAAGATCAGGCAATAGCGCGTTGATCAGGCTGGATTTACCAACGCCGGAGTGCCCGGATAGCAAAGTTACCTTATCTTTCAACAGATCCTGAACCTGTTGAATGTTGGTTCCTTTAATGGCAGATACCTCGAAGCAAGGGTAACCAATGCGCTCATAAATCGCCTTGTATTCTGCAAGTATCTCCAAACCTTCGCCGCTAAACAAATCAAGCTTGTTAAAAACCAGCATGGCGGGGATATCATAGGCTTCGGCGGTAACCAAAAACCTGTCGATAAAACCCAATGATGTTCGCGGCGAAGCCAAAGTAACTATCAACAGCGCCTGATCAAGATTTGCGGCCAGTATATGCCCCTGCTTAGAAAGATTGACAGATTTACGGATAATATAATTTTTACGCGGGTGCAGGTTTGATATCACGCCGGTTTCCTGCTCGGGTTCGGGTTCAAAATCAACTATATCACCAACGGCTATTGGGTTAGTTGTACGGATGCCTTTGGTACGGAAAATGCCTTTTATGCGGCAGTTGTACTTCTCCCCCTCGGGTGTTTGCACCTGGTACCAGCTTCCGGTTGATTTGGTAATTAATCCCTGCATTGTAGGGTGTAAAGGTATAAATTTAAAAATTGCGGCGTATCTTTAGCCTAGACAACAAGAGAATTCAAGTTTAAGTTTCCGCGGCTTTCTACATAGGGATGGGTTTGAAGCCCATCGCTATAGAAGGAATCTTCCGTAATTAACAATACCAACATGAAAATTGCCTTAGCCTCGCCCCCGTTTCCGAAATCTGTTGAAGATGGTTTACTATCACTTAAAAAGCTAACGCAGGAAGCGGCTACACAAGGTGCTGAAATTATCTGTTTCCCAGAATCATTCATCCCCGGCTATCCTTATCCGGAATTTGAAATAGAAAAGTGCTCCCCTGAACGACTACAACAAGCATTAAACAAGGCACAAGTCATAGCCGCTGAAAATAATATCGCCATACTATTACCCATGGACTGGTATGCCGATGGCTCATACCTTAATGTAGCCCAGGTAATATCCCCCACAGGCGAACTATTAGGCTACCAAACAAAAAATCAGCTTGACCCCAGCGAAGACGACATTTGGGATGCTGGTACGCAACGCTATTCGTTTGAGGTAAACAACCTTAAATTCGGCATCGTTATCTGTCACGAAGGTTTCCGCTACCCAGAAACCGTGAGGTGGGCGGCCAGGCGTGGGGCGCAGGTAGTTTTTCATCCGCATTGCTCAGGCAGTAATAAAAGCGGTCGTGTACCGACCGAATGGGGCGATAAAAGCAGTCCGTATTACGAAAAAGCAATGATGATGCGCTCTATTGAGAACAGCGTTTACTTTGCCAGTGCGAATTATGCTTTTGATTATCCTGACTGTGCCAGTACTGTTATAGCGTCCGATGGTAGTTACGTCGCACATCAACCTTATACTGTGCCCGGCGTGCTAGTGGTTGATATAGATCCGCAGCTGGCTACCGGCTATCTGGCTAAGCGTTATAAGCATAGCCCGCACCAACAAGGTATACAAAGCCTGTAGACTTAATAAAAAAATAACGCTTTAATATTGCTATTTAGAAAATTAACCCTTTAATTTGCCCACGCAATAAAACAATGATAAAGATTAACACCATAACAACAACCATTACTACCACCGGCATCAACATCGGAGGAAGGTAATCGTATGGTGTAACCAGATAAAGAAAAACCACATGAGCGCCTTCCTCCGGAAACAGGGGAAGGCGTTTTTGTTTAATATCCAATATAAATGAAAGTTTTAAAATTTGGCGGCACATCCGTAGGTTCAGGTCAGAGCATCAGTACTTTAATTGATATTTTAAAGAACGAGGTGACAACCACGGGCAAAAAACCTATTGTGGTGCTTTCTGCCATGAGCGGCGTAACCAACCTGTTGCTGTCAATGGCTGAACAGGCTGCTGAAGGCCACGACTTTGTTGCCGGCCTTGCCGAACTGGAGCGTCGCCATTTTGATGTGGTGAAAGAACTTTTGGAGATACAAAACCAAAACCCCGCCTTAACCCGCCTTAAATTAAACTTTAATCAGCTAGAAGAGCTTTTGCAGGGCATACTTACCCTGCGCGAGCTTACCCCAAAAACACGCGACCTTGTTTTAAGTTATGGCGAGCGTTGCTCTGCTATGATGATAAGCAAGATAGCCGCACAATATTTCCCCGAAGCTATTTATGTTGACGCGAGTGAATTAATAAAAACCGACAGTAGCTTTGGCAACGCCAGGGTTCAAACAGAAATTACCGAGCAGGTTATTCGTGGCTTTTACAACGGACATAAAGATAAAATGCTGTTTGTAACCGGCTTTATCGCTGGTAATGATCAGGGCCAGATCACCACACTTGGCAGAGGTGGCAGCGATTATACCGCGGCAATATTTGCAGCAGCGCTTAACGCGTCTGAAATTGAAATATGGACAGATGTTAACGGCATGATGACTGCCGACCCACGCATGGTTAAAAAAGCGTTCAGTTTACCTGAACTTACTTATACCGAAGCTATGGAACTATCCTACTTCGGTGCAAAGGTGATATATCCGCCTACCATGATCCCTGCTTTCATGAAACGTATCCCAATTGTTATCCGCAATACTTTTGAGCCGGAATTTAAGGGAACCTTTATTCGTCATGATTGCAAGCCATCAAATTTGGCCATAAAAGGGATATCGTCTATTAACAACATCAGCATCCTTAATGTTCAAGGCAGCGGCATGGTGGGTAAATCTGGCTTTAGCGGCAGGTTGTTCTCGCTGTTAGCGCGCGAGCAGATCAACGTTATCCTGATCACTCAATCATCATCAGAACACAGCATTACGTTCGCGGTATCGCCCGGCGATACTGAAAAGGCGCTTCAGGTTATTGAGCATGAGTTCGAGCTGGAACTGATGGCAAAAAAACTGGAAAATGTTGAAATTGAAAAAGACCTGGCCATACTTGCTGTTGTAGGCGAGAATATGAAGGAAACTCCTGGTGTGTCAGGCAAGTTGTTCAGTTCACTTGGCCGTAACGGCGTAAACGTTCGTGCCATTGCGCAAGGCTCATCAGAATATAATATATCGGTTATCATATCAGCGAGCGATTTGAACAAAGCGCTAAACGCTGTTCACGATGCTTTCTTTGTTGAGTTAACCAAAACCCTGCACGCGTTTTGCCTGGGTACAGGCAACATCGGTAAAACGCTCTTCAACCAATTGAATGGCCACGCTGCTTTTCTTCAGGAAAACAATGGCATACAGGTTAAAATTGCAGGTATAAGTAATACCCGTAAAATGGCTTTTAACAGTGATGGCATTGATCTGGATGAGTGGGAAAATGCCCTGGAAAGATCGCATGACACGGCTGATCTGGCCGGCTTCGTTGCTAAAATGCAAAGTATGAATCTGCCGAACTGCGTTTTTATAGATAACACCGCCAGTCAGAAACCTATTGCTTTTTATAAAGATGTTTTAGAATCAACCATATCTATCGTAACCTGCAATAAAATAGGTAACTCAGGGCCGTACAGCCAATATAAAATGTTCCGCGATGCGGCACGCCAGCATGGGGTTGATTTCTTTTATGAGACCAATGTGGGTGCAGGTTTGCCTATCATCCGTACTTTAAAAGATCTGATGAACAGCGGCGACCGTGTGCAACGCATTGAGGCTATTCTATCGGGCACTATATCATTCATCTTTAATAATTTTAAAGGCGATGTAAGCTTTCATGATGTGGTTAAGCTGGCACAGGAAAAAGGCTATACCGAACCTGACCCGCGTGACGACCTGCGCGGCACCGACTTTATGCGCAAAATGCTGATCCTGGCCCGCGATGCCGGTTATAGTCTGGAGGCAAATGATGTTAAGATAGGCAGTATTTTACCACAAGCTTGTTTGGATGCCAATTCGGTAGATGATTTTTACGCGGCATTAAAAGCGGAGGACGCTTACTTTGCCAACCTTAAAGCAGAAGCCGAAAGCAATGGCAAAGTGTTAAGATACATAGGCATATTAGAGAACGGCAAGGCGGCTATAACTTTAGAAATGGTTGATGAAAACCACCCTTTCTTTACCCTTTCCGGCAGCGACAATATTATATCTTTCACAACCGACAGATACAAAGAGCGCCCATTAGTAGTTAAAGGGCCCGGAGCGGGTGCAGAAGTTACCGCCGCAGGCGTGTTTGCTGATCTGATAAATGTAGGGGCGTGATGATGTGCAGATGAGTGGATATGCAGATGTGCAGATAAAATGATTTAAATGGAAGAATTAATAATGTCGGAAAAGATGCCAGCATTTGATGTAAAAGAAAAAAGTGTCCGCGTTTTTGCGCCGGCTACTGTAGCAAACGTAGTATGCGGTTTTGATGTGCTCGGATTTGCAGTAAATGAGCCCGGCGATGAAGTAATAATGCGTGTTACTGATAAACCCGGTATTACCATCAGCAAAATTACCGGCGATGACGGAAGATTGCCGCTTAATCCTGAAAAAAACACCGTAAGCGTTAGTGTTAAGCATTATCTTCAAAGCATTGGTCGCGCGGATATTGGTTTAGATATTGAACTGCATAAAAAAATGCCTATCGGCAGCGGATTGGGTTCAAGCTCTGCAAGTACCGTGGCAGGCTTGTTTGCTATTAAAACCCTTTTGGGTGATACCAGCGACCCGATAAAGCTTTTACCCTTTGCTATGAAAGGTGAAGAAATGGCCTGTGGCCATGGCCATGCTGATAACGTGGCGCCTGCGCTTTTTGGTGGTTTTGTTTTGATCCGCAGTTATGAACCGCTTGATGTGGTAAGGTTACCGCATCCAAAAGGTTTGTATTGCGCCATTGTTTTCCCTGATGTGGATGTACCTACCCGCGAGGCCAGGCAGATCATCCGCAATAAAATATACATGAAAGACGCCGTTACCCAATGGGGCAATATTGCCGGCTTGGTAAGCGGTTTATTTATGGGCGATATTGATCTGATTGGTCGCAGTATGAAAGATGTATTGGTTGAGCCGGTACGCTCTATGCTAATACCTGATTTTTATAAAATGCGCGAAATAGCGATGGAAACAGGGGCGGTAAGTTTTGGTATTTCAGGTTCGGGACCATCCGTATTTGCGTTTACCAAAGATGAAGAGACAGCAAAAGTCATCACCCAAAAACTGCAAAAGCATTTAACAGGCATAAAAATTGGCTCGCAAGCCTACGTATCGCCAATTAATGATGCAGGGCCGAAGGTGCTTTAATTAGTGAATGACTGAATTAGTGATTGAGTGAATGCCAATCTTTCTCACAATGACAAGGTAAAACAAATTCGAAATCGAAAACTCGATATTCGAAATCAAAATAAATCCGACATCGAAAATCCGATATCCGAAATAAAAAAATGAAATTATACAGTACCAATAATCCGGAATCAAGAGTAAGCTTTAAGGAGGCGGTGTTTAACAGCATGCCGCAGGATAAGGGCCTTTACATGCCAGAATATATTCCACGTTTGAGTGATACCTTTCTGAATAACCTCGATGGCTACACGCTGCCCGAAATTGCTTTCCACGTAGCGCAAAACCTGATAGGTGATGATATTCCCGAAGAGGATCTGAAAGCCATTATTTACGATGCTATTAACTTCTACGCACCAATAGAAAAGCTGGAAGACAAAGTTTATGTACTTGAACTTTTCCATGGCCCTTCATTGGCGTTCAAAGATTTCGGCGCGCGCTTTATGAGCCGTGTAATGAGCTATTTTCTTAAAGCAGGCGAAAAGCAACTGGATGTATTAGTAGCTACATCAGGCGATACCGGCGGTGCCGTGGCTTTAGGCTTTCTAGGCGTACCCAACACACGCGTTACCATTCTTTATCCCAAAGGAAAAGTGAGCGATATACAGGAACTGCAATTAACTACCAACGGGCAAAACATTCGTGCACTGGAAATTGACGGTACTTTTGATGATTGCCAGGCTTTGGTTAAGCAAGCCTTTACTGATGCTGAACTGAATGAGAAATACCGTTTAACATCAGCTAACTCCATTAATATTGCGCGGTTAATTCCGCAGACTTTCTATTATTTTAATGCCTATGCGCAGGCCCTTAAACAAGGCAAAAGCAAAGTGATATTCTCTGTACCCAGCGGCAATTTTGGCAATTTAGGTGCAGGTTTGTTAGCGTGGAAAATGGGCTTGCCTGTTCATCAATTTATTGCAGCTACTAACGCTAATGATACCGTTCCGCAGTTTTTAAAGACCGGCGTTTACGAGCCTAAGCCATCGGTGGCTACCCTATCAAACGCTATGGATGTGGGTAACCCAAGTAACTGGGTGCGTATCGCCGACCTGTTTAAAGAGGATCTCGATCAGCTTAAAGCTGTAATAAAAGGCTTCAGCTATACCGACGAAGAAACCAGTGCTGCTATTGAAGCAATTTATAAAAGCTACAAATATGTGGCGTGCCCACATACTGCTATAGCGTGGCGCGCTTTAAAAGATTTCCAGCAGGAAAACCCCGGCGAGGCTACGGGTATATTTTTATCCACAGCTCATCCCTGCAAGTTCCCTGATGCTTATTCAGAAGAAATTGCTGCGAAAATTGATCAACCCGATCAGGTAAAAGAACTTCAGGCAAAAGAAAAGCAATCGGTTGAGTTGGGTAAAGATTTTGAAGGGTTTAAAGATTACTTGTTGAAGAACGCGTAATCACATTTCAAACATAGCAAAAGCCGCAAATTATATTTGTGGCTTTTTTTATTTCCGCTTGCGATATGGAATTCTATTTGCTACAATCCACCTAGCAGATTCCATCTGTCAATTTTTTCCGTTTCTCATCGCTTTTAGCGGCTTTTTAGCACAATTATTTCTTTTTTCTTTTTAAAAACACAGGCAGCATCATACTGTTAAAATATTATAAAGAAAATTTATTAATCAATAATTACTAAAATATCTTATTTATGAAAGCAGCCGTCTTCCACAAACCGGGTGATATTCGCTATGATACCATGCCCGACCCGCGTCTTGAACAGGCAACAGATGTAATACTGAAAGTAACCTCCACGGCCATCTGCGGTTCTGATCTCCACATTTTGAGCGGTGGTGTACCGCAACCTGAGCCGATGATAATGGGGCACGAGTTTATGGGAATTGTTGAAGAAGTTGGCGCTGAAGTAAAAAACCTAAAAAAAGGCGACCGCGTGGTGGTACCCTTCCCTATTGCCTGCGGGCATTGCTTTTTTTGCACACACGGCGCATCGCCGAACTGCGAAAACTCTAACTACAAACACTACGGACCCAACGGTGATCTGTTGGATCAAAAGGGCGCCGCCTTGTTTGGCTATACCGATCTGTATGGCGGCTATTCAGGCGGGCAGGCGGAGTATGTCAGAGTGCCTTATGCTGATATCAGTCCGCGCGTGGTACCCGATAACATGACCGACGAACAAGTGCTTTTTCTTACTGATATTTTCCCTACGGGCTGGTCGGCAATAGACTGGGCACAGCTTAAAGGCGGCGAAGTGGTGGCTATTTTCGGATCGGGCCCTGTAGGATTAATGGCGCAAAAGGCTGCGTGGATTAACGGTGCAGGTAGGGTAATAGCCATTGATCCATTAAACTATCGTCTGGAGAAAGCCAAAGCGGTTAATAAGGTGGATACGCTAAACCCGGATGAAGTGGATGTGGTTGAAGCAATTCGTGCCATGACAGGTGGCCGAGGTGCCGACGTTTGTGTGGATGCAGTAGGCTTTGAACCTGAACGCACATTTCTGGACAAGGTTAAAGCTACTGTCAACTTTGAAAAAGGCAGTATGAAAGTGTTAGACCTATGCTTTCAGGCGGTGCGCCGTTCGGGCACGGTGTCCATAATGGGGGTATATGGTTCGCCTTATGACAATTTCCCGTTGCACAGACTGTTCGATAAAGGCATCACCCTTAAAATGGGGCAAGCGCCTGTGCTAAATTATATAGACCATTTGATAGATCTGGTTAAAGAAGAAAAGGTTGTGCTGGATGACATCATTACCCATAAACTGCCGCTTAGCCAGGTCAGTCATGGTTACAAAATTTTTGATGAAAAAGAAGAGGACTGCGTAAAAGTGGTACTGAAGCCCGAAGAATAAAACAACAACATACACCTATGGAAAATCAAACAAAAACGGCCCTTATTACCGGCGGAACCAGTGGTATAGGCAAAGAGTTAGCTAAATTATTCGCGCAGGATGGCTATAATCTGATAATTGTAGCGCGAGATCAGAGTGAATTAGACAGCACAGCTACCGAATTACAGGCGCTTGGCGTACAAGTTAACACCATTGCAAAAGATCTTTCAAATATGGATGAGGCTTTTGCGCTGTGTCAGGAAGTAACCCAGCAAGTGGATGTATTGGTTAATGATGCCGCGCAAGGCGTGTACGGTTTATTTATGGACAATGACATTGAGCGCGAATTGGACATAGTTCACCTTAACATCTGTGCTACCGTTATACTTACCAAACATTTTGCACAGCAAATGGCTGCGCGTGGCGAAGGTAGGGTGCTTAACTTAGGATCAATAGCGAGCAAATTGCCCGGCCCGTGGCAGGCCGTCTATCATGGCACAAAAGCCTTTGTGTACTCGTTTACTATGGCTATTCGCCAGGAAATGAAAGACTCGGGCGTAACTTTTACCACCCTGATGCCCGGTGTTACCGATACAGATTTCTTCAACAAAGCAGGCATGAACGAAAGCCGGATAGTACAGGATAAAGATGCCATGTCTGACCCCGCAGATGTTGCAAAAGATGGCTACGAAGCTTTAATGGCAGGTGAAGACTATGTTATATCCGGACTTAAAAATAAGGTAATGATTGGTGCGTCTAACCTGATGCCCGACAGCGCGGTAACTAAAATGATGGATGAACAGCAAAAGCCGGTAGAGCAGGACCAGCATTAATACCTGTTTTAACAACACACAGCGCCTTTTTTGGCGCTTTGTGTTGTTGTCAAAGAAGTCTTAACTAAAACCCCTGCTGAACGATCGAATTCAACGTTTCCAAATTGTGCACAGCATCGCCCATGGTATTATTAAAATAAACATAAACGGTTTTACCTTCCTCCTGCCATTCGCGTATGTAGCTGCTGTACTCGTGCATTACATCGTCGGGATAGCTGCCGCGATATTTGCCGCCCGGTCCGTGGAAGCGCAGGTAAACCGCCTCAGCTGTGTCATAATAATGCAGCGGCGTTGCAGAAGCCGGAATGTCCTGTAGCACTATACTCAGTTTGTTACTTTCCGCGAAATCAAAAAGATCACCAGTATACCACGATGCATGCCTTACTTCTATCGCAATTTGCCAGCTGCGATTAGCATCAACCTCTAAAACACAGCTTACCAGGTATTGCAGCTGAGGCATAAGCGTCACTTTTGCCGAGGGAGGTAGTTGGATAAGCAGACAACCTTTTTTTGCCCCTGCGCCATCAATGGCCTCCATAAAACGGTCAATATCCACAGGGTCGAATATTAACCCCTTTTCGTGCGTTATGCCCCGCCAAAGTTTGTAGGTGAACTTAAAATCGTTCCCTACTTCGCCAGCCCATTTTGCTACCGTTCTGGCCTGAGGTATTTTGTAGAAAGAAGAATTTACTTCAATACTGTTATTCAACGACGCATAATAACACAACCTGCTTTTGTCGCAAAACTCAGGCGGGTAATGTGTTTTGTTGGGCACAGGTAGTACCAATCCACTTGTGCCGGAGAAATAGTTAATACTTGCCATTGTATGGCTTAAACACGCAATAACCTTGACGGTTTTATTGTGATGGAATTGTCTATTTGCCGGTTTCCATATCGGGTGCATCAACAGGCTTTGATTCCGGCGACCCTTTTTGCCGCAAAAAGATGGACAGCACAACTATAGAAAATACCGATAGAAACTCGCTTTGCCAATTTTGGAATGTTTCAAACCAAAAACGCGGAGCCATCAAATAGGCGCTCATCGTTTCGGGCAGCTTTCCTTTTATCAGCTGCTCCACATTATAATCCCGCCAACTGCCGTACAGATGCATTCCCCAGCTGGCAAAAAACAATAAAAAGAAAACGATTGAAAGTGAATGGCTATACAGAAAAAGCCAAACCCCGCCCTTTTTTACCGGCCAGGGTGCATCTTTTTTGGCAACCGGTTCCCGGTCAACTTCCTCTTCGCCTTCCAGGCTTTTTGATTCGGCAGATCCTTGCTGTCTTAACCCCACAGTTAAAACAACATACAGCGCCATTTGCAAAAATTCGCTTTGAAAGTTCTCAAATGTTGATGACACAAAGTGGCCGGTGGTAAGATAAGATGGGAACGATACCTGCGCTGCGTTTTCATCTTTCAATTCGTCATTATATTCTTTCCATCCGGTAAACGCCTGTGCAAAAAGCGAAATGATGAACAAGGACAGGAACACGATACTTAGTCCGTTACGATAAAAAAAGGTGTGCTTTTTCATAATAACCTGTTTGTAATTTACAACAATGAACGATTTACGCTTGTTTGCATAAAATCCTCCGGTTATTTACCTGGCGATTCCTGCGCTAAGATTGCGGATCGCCCTCATCGGCTTTTTGAAGTAACTCGTGCTTTAGCAGCGCCTCGCGGTCGGTCTTTGGTGCCTTGCCGGGATGGTGCATGTAAGCTTGCGGATCTTCCTCTTCGCTGTCGTCAGCTTCATCCTTTCCAAAATAGCCGGCTAGTTGTTGCCGTACAGCGGTGCCGCTTTCAGTTAAAAACAAATAGGCTAAACTCGCGGCCGCAGCGCCAATGGCAATGCCTGCTATCAGTAATGTATTATTTTTCTTTTTAAATAGATTTTTCATGGTTTTTGATGCTAGTTACATACAGAATAACCCTCCGGATCAGACAAATGTTTGCTGATATTTTCGATGGGCTTTTCATTAAAAAGCGGACAAAAAGATCAACATTTCCCATCCATACTGAGAATCAGCCAATTAATCGCAATTCACAGCTAAATTTCCTGACGAATAAGTTGTTTCACTTTGTTCCAACCCAAAACTGCAAACTACTAACTGCCAACTGCTTGCTAAAAATATTGTTCCGCATTGTTCCATTTGTTTCACCCCTCAGGCGGAACAAACATTTACTGCAACAAACAAACCAATAATCACAAACGTTAAAGCTTTTGTATGAGTAAGCCAATTAGTTATTACCTGGTTAATGGTATAAGCCTGTACCGCATGGTGGCGGTGCCGCTATTGGTTTGGCTGGCGCTCAACCACCAGTTTAACACGTTTAAATGGCTGATAGCCCTGGGTTTTTTTACCGATGCCATTGACGGCTACCTGGCGCGCCGCTACGGCGTAAACAGCAAACTAGGCGCCATGCTTGATTCTATTGCCGATGATCTTAACCTGGCGGCAGCCATTTTAGGCGTATACGTGCTTGATCCTGATTTCTTTGTGAAGGAACGTATTACTATACTGATATTAACAGGCCTTTACCTGGCTCAAAATGCGCTGGCGCTTATCAAGTATCACCGGCTCACTACTTTTCATACCTACCTGGCCAAAACGGCGGCTGTGCTACAAGGGTTGTTCCTTATTGTCTTTTTCTTTTTAGGTCAACCAATGTACTGGCTGTTTTATATTATGGCAGTAGTCACCGCAATGGAACTGGTAGAGGAGATTGTGCTGATATTGCGGCTATCCCGTTCGCAAAACGACATTAAGGGCTTGTTCTGGCTCAGAAAAAAGGCGCTTAAATAATTCCTAAGCGCCAAGCGGCAGACTGAAATAAAAGGTGGACCCTTTTTCACTTTCACTTTCCAGCCATATCTGCCCCTCATGGCGGTGAACGATCTCGGCGCTTAAATAAAGCCCAATGCCAAAGCCCGAAATGTGCCTGGTGTTTTTGTTCTGAACCCTGTAGTAGCGGTCAAAAATCTTTTCTGCATCATCCGGTTGTATACCTATCCCCTCGTCCCTCACGCTCACTATCGCTTCTTTTCCGTTGCTTTTACATGCTACGTATATTACCGTGCCATTTGGAGAATACTTCTCGGCGTTACTTATCAGGTTGGATATAACAGATTGTATTTTATCATGATCTGCATTTACCTCCACCGCATCGCATTCATCAGTATTTATAGTATGCGTGGTAGCCGTAACTTTCATTTCGTCAGCCACTTCATTAATTAAAGCTTCAAGGTTAAAAAGCTGCTTATCTATCTGTATCTTCCCTGATTCCAGTCGCGAAATATTCAAAAAGCCATTGATCATGGTAGCCATACGTTTAACCTGGTGATTGGCTTTTTGCATGGCACTGGAGAGGAAGGGATCGTCGGTATTATTGAGTTTAGCTTTTGATACCTGTAGTATTGCGCTTAGCGATGTTAGCGGCGTTTTCAGTTCATGGCTTACCATACCGATAAAATCGTTCTTACGGTTTTCGTCCAGTTTCCTTTCTGTAATATCCCGCGCTATCTTTGATAAGCCTATTATGTTTCCATCGCTATCTTTTACCGGCGAAACGGTTACCGAAACGTCTATTAACCGTCCGTCCTTAGTAAGCCTTTTGGTCTCAAAGTGTTGCACCCGTTCGCCCGACTTCAATCGCGCCAATATAATCGGTTCCTCTTCCAACCTGTCCTGCGGTATAAGCTTATAAATACTTTCCCCTATCATTTCTTCAGCACTGTATCCAAACATGCGCTCAGCAGATGCATTCCAACTGGTGATAATACTCTCAAAAGTTTTGCTGATGATAGCGTCATCGGTAGATGCAATAATGGCTGCTAACTTGGCGGTTTTCTCCTCAGCATCTTTCAATCCCGTTATATCAAACGCAGTGCCGATAAAACGTACCGGTGTATGCCTATCAAAATAAACATTGCCTTGCACCTTTATCCAGCGGACTTCGTTATTATCAAACTTTATAATGCGGTAACTCAAATCATATTTGCCACCGCTGCGATGTTCCAAAGCAGCAGCAATCTGCGCCTGCACCCACGCATAATCTTCAGGATAAATGTGCGCGGCAAATGCTTCCATTGTAACCGGCGCGGTTTGGGCTATGCCATAAATATCCCGCAGCTCTTTAGACCAGTATAATTCGCCGGTTGTGGGTGTATATTCCCAGGTGCCCAGGTTGGTTGATTCTATTGCCATGCGCAATCTTGAAGCGCTGGTGATCAACTCTTCGTTGGCAACTTCCAACTGTTGCCTGCTTTCGTTTAGCTCTTCATTGGTGCTTGCCAGTTCTTCATTAGCAGCATGCAATTCTTCGTTGGTACTTGCCAGTTCCTCGTTAATTGCCTGCAATTCTTCGTTAGAAGCGGCCAATTCCTCGTTAAGAGCAGCAAGTTCATCTGAAGTTTCTTCTACCTGCTGTTTAGCTAAAACAGTATCAGTTACGTCTGCAGCTGTATTCATCACACCATATATCTTACCCTGCTGATCAGTTAAAGCCGTCAGGCTGTAGTTAAAATAATAGGTACGCTTGGCTCCCTCTACAACCATATCAACACGCTGGTTACGGCCATGAAACGGCTTACCTGTAGTAAATACATCATCCAATTGCATAAGCATTGACTGATTGCTCAACTGCGGCAAAATCTCGGTATACTTCTTGCCTATCACGTTCGGGCTTTTACCCCAAACATCAATAATGGCCTGGTTGGCAAATGCAATACGCAACTCCCTACCCATATATACACCGATGGGGAATGATGCATTCTCAATTATTGAGCGTATTTTATGCTCACTTTCAGCTAATTCATAAACAATCTTCCGCAGGTTTTTTTGGCTGGATGACAATTGCTCGTTATTGGTTAAAAGCTCCTCGTTTGATGTGGCTATTTTTTTATTAGTTGCCTGCATGCCTTCGAGCGCCAGAACTTTCTCGGTAGTTTCTGTACATATTACCAACATGCCATGAATATTCATGTCCTCATCAGTAATCGGAGTGTATGAAAAATCAAAGTAGGCGTCTTCTTCCTGTCCGTTTCTATTTAATCTGAACTTAAAGTCATGAAAGGCTACTGCTTCGCCACTCATAACTTTTTCAAACAAGGGTTTAACGGTATCTTCCCCTCCGGCAAAGGTTTCATACACCGTAACACCCAATGCATTTGGATGTCTGGTCGATCCTAAAATTGGAATACAGGCGTCGTTATACAAACGTATAAGGTCCTTTCCCCAACAGACCATCATAGGTGATGGCGTATTCAGCATAATGCCCGTTAGCTGCTTTAATTGTTGGGGCCAGTTTCGCGGCGAGCCTAGTGCGCAGGTTTGCCAGTTAAACTGCCGCATTAACTCACCCATTACACCACCACCGTGCAAAAAAGGCAGATCTGAACTTATGTTATTATTTTCAGGCATTAAAAATTGTGCATTGGGGTTGTAATTGTATTACCAACCAGGATAAATGTAGCAGTTTGAAAGCAATTAAGGTAAAAAAGATTAATAACACTTACCCCACTTCGCGCAGCATAAGGTGTTCCTTTTTAAACTCCTGCGGCGTTTTGTTCATCAGCTTTTTAAAATAGCGGTTAAAGTTAGATAAGTTGTTAAAGCCACTGTCATAACATACTTCATAAATGGTCATGTCCTTTTCCAGTATCAAGTTACAGGCGTGGGCTACTTTTACCTCTAGTAAAAACTCCTGGAGCGTTTTACGGGTCTTGGATTTAAAGTATCGGCAAAAAGCTTTGGCGCTCAGGTTAGCTACAGATGCTATCTCTTCCAGCGTTATTTTTTTCTGAAAATTGTCTGAGATGTATTGGAACACCTTGTTCAACCTGTCAGCTTCCTGCCACTCAATTTTTTCGGGCTGATGAATGGTATTGATATACTCCTTTTCTTTTGAGGTAGCTATTTTATCTAAGATATCCAGCAATGTCATTATCCGTTCCAGACCACTAGCTTCCGACAGTTTTTTTATCAGGGTTTTTACTTGAGTTTTTGTGCTGCCGGTTATTTTGATGCCCTGCTTGGCTTTTTCGAGTAACAATTCTATGTTTTTAAGTTCCGGCGTTGAAAAAAACTTGTCACCTAAAAAATCGTGCTGAAAATAAATTACGGTTACTTCGGCCTTCAATTTAGAATCGTCCACAAAATACTCTGGGTCGCAACGCCACATATGCGCCAGGTTTGAACCGAATAGACATAGTTCATCCGGCTCAAAGCGGTGGACATCATTCCCAATAAACCTTGTTCCGCGCCCTTTATGTATGTAAATCAGTTCTATTTCGGGGTGGAAATGCCATTGGTTATAAAAATTCTTGTCTTTATTCTGATAAATAGAAAAAGACGATTCGGGCTTATACGGGACTTTCAGCAGGTGTGGTTTCATCAGCAAAAGATATAAAATCTACAATATTGACGTTATTTATTTCAAATATATGTTACTATAGTATTACTTTTTGCGAATTGGTTGGGAATTATTTCTACTTTAATAAATGAAATTTGGAAATAGAATGACAACCGTGATATGGTGGGCATATCGCGGCCGGTTCTATAAACCAACAATTGCTTAAAGTTTTTTACGTTATATTTTAACTAACGGCGCTTTGCCCTGTCAAAGGCATCTATAAGCTTAAGGTGGTTAAAATGTGTACATTGAAGAAGTTTAAGAGACAATTAAAACCAATTTCACTTAATACCAATTAAACCAATTAACCTAATTTAAAATTTTGAGAACATGAAAGTTTATTTGATCGGACTAATGCTTGTTATCGGGTTTGTACTAACCCTGCACCTTGCCATGAATGGGCAGGTGGGTGCCATTGTGAAAAACCCTCGTATGGGTAATGCAATTTTCTGGGCCATTGGCGCATGTACCGCCATTATTATTGGCCTTACAGATTGGGATCCCACTGTATTTACCCGCTTAAAAGAGGTGCCTTTTTGGTTGCTTACCGCGGGTGTAATGGGCGGTGCACTTGTATTTGGTATTGCTTATACCATGCCACAATTAGGCGCAGCCAGGGCCACTGTATTAATGATAGCAGGACAAGTATTATCAGGTTTGATCTTTTCACATTATGGCTGGTTGGGATCGCCGGTTGAACCTATAACATTAACAAAAATTGGCGGTGCGGTACTCTTGCTGGCAGGAACAGCGATGGTAACACTGGCTAAATAAGTATATTAAATTTTAATACCATGGAAAATTTAGATTCATTTAACCGCAGAGATTTTATGCGACTGGCCGGGATGGCCGGCGCAGCGGCGCTTGTAGCACCCGGCTTTGCTTTTGAGGAAGCCAAAAAACGTAAGTTTAAAATTGGCTCAACCTTTATACTTTGGGGTTATGGCGGCAACGTATTAGAAGCATCGTTGAAAGACATTGCCTCATTAGGCTTTCATTCATTTGAAACTTTTGGACAGGTAATGGAACAATTTGAGAAACAACCTGGCGGATTTGCCGAAGTAGTAGCAAAATATAAAGTACCAATTGTATCGGCTTTTTGTACACACGATGTACTTGATCCTGCAAAAACAGAGGCGGAGGCCGAAAAACTGAGACGCTGGTGTAAAATATTAAAAGCCAATGGCGGCAAGGTGATAGAATACTGCGCCGGTGGAAGCAGACGCGGTTACGACTACAAGAACTATAAAAAGAATCTTGTGGACTCTATGAACATGTATGGCAAAGTTGCTCAGGAAGAAGGCCTGGTTGCAGCGCTGCACCCCCATACAGGCACTCCTATTGAAACCGAAGAAGAGATCTACTTTATAATGGAGAATGTGGATACCCGCTACATGAAATTCGGACCAGATGTGGGTCAGATCCAAAAAGGTGGTGGCGATCCGGTGAAAATTTGTAAAGATTTTATGGAGTTGATAGAGCATGTTCACCTGAAAGATTTTGCCGGTGGCGACAATGGTTATCTTGGTTATTCTCCGCTTGGTGAAGGTAAGGTGCAGATTGCTACTATTATGGATATGATAGAAAAACGCAAGAAAAAAATGGCAGGTATGGTAATGTTTGAACTGGATTATGATAATCGGGTTAAGCCACCATATACGCCTTTAGAAGCGGCAAAAATATCAAGGGATTTTATGGCAAAGCTGAATTATAAATTCGAGCCAAAGACAATTTAAGTTTCTGTAAAAACAAATAAAAACTAACAATAACATCTTTTTTAAACGATGCAGCGATGCATCATAACACCACGGCTTTGACCAAGCATAAGGCCGGACAAGACAAAAGTATATATGGAAATTCTTAGCAATTACATTAGTAACAAATGGGTATCAAGTAAGGAAACCAACACCACCGACGTAATAAACCCAGCTACACAGGAAATTTTAGGCAGGGTTCCTTACGGAAACGGCACGGCGACTGACGTTGATACAGCGGTAAAGGCAGCGCACGAGGCATACAAGCAGTGGAGAGAAGTGCCTGTGATGCGAAGAGTACAACCTTTGTATAAACTAAAGCAACTGTTAGAAGAAAATGCTGAAGATATTGCAAGAACCATCACCTTAGAGTGCGGTAAATCATTAGCCGAATCAAGAGGCGAAATACAACGCGCCATTGAAAACGTTGAGGTGGCCTGTGGTACGCCAATGCTTATTCAGAGTGAGTTTTCAGAAAATATTGCCGGTGGTGTTGATGAGTTCATGATCCGTCAACCATTGGGTGTTTGCGCTTGTATAGCGCCGTTTAACTTTCCTGGGATGATCCCTTTTTGGTTCTTGCCATACGCTATTGCCTGCGGTAATTCTTTCGTTCTGAAACCATCTGAGAAAGTGCCATTGACAATGATGAAGGTATTTAAACTGATCGAGCAGATCGGCCTTCCGGAAGGTGTTATTAGCCTGGTTCACGGTGGTAAAGAGACTGTTGACGCGTTTTTGGATCATCCACTGATCAAGGCAATCAGCTTTGTAGGCTCATCTAAAATTGCGCAATATGTATATGGCCGTGGCGCTGCCAACGGCAAACGTGTACAGGCGCAAGGCGGTGCTAAAAACCCGGTAGTTGTGTTGCCTGATGCAGATATTGATATGTCTGTACAGATTATAACTGATAGTGTTTACGGCTGCGCCGGACAGCGTTGTTTGGCTGCATCAAACATCATCACCGTTGGCGACAGCGGCATTATCAGAGATGCATTGTACGAAGCTGCTAAGAAAAGAACAACAGGTTACGGTTTGGACGAAGCCAACGAAATGGGTCCGGTTATCAGCGCCGATAGTAAATCAAGAGTTGAATACCTGATTGGCAAAGCCGAGGCGGAAGGTGCCAAAGTGTTGTTGGATGGCCGTAAGGCCAGCGTCTCAGGTTTTGAAAAAGGAAACTTCATCAGACCAACTATTCTGGAAGGCCTACCATTAAACGGCGAAGTGATCAAAACTGAGATCTTTGGCCCGGTAATGAGCCTTATATCATTAGATACTGTTGATGATGCCTTAAACTTCATCAATGGAAACAACTACGGTAACATGGCTTGCCTGTTTACCAGCAGCGGTGCTAATGCACGCAAGTTCCGTAGCCAGGCTAACGCAGGTAATATTGGTATTAATATAGGTGTAGCCGCGCCAATGGCGCAGTTCCCTTTCAGCGGCTGGAACGAAAGTTTCTTCGGTGACCTGCACGGTCAGGGCCGCCACGCTATTGAGTTCTTTACCCAAACTAAAGTGGTCATTGAAAGATGGCCAAAAGAGTGGGCACGTAAATTTTAATGAAACAACGCTTTATAGCGATGGGTTTGAAACCCATCGCTATGAAAAAAGCCCCATGCAATTTAAAAGCGATCTGCATAGGCCGCAACAATTTTTAACCTTCTATTAACTGAATTTATACATGTTTAAGAAAGCCTTTTGTCCGCCGTTTCAGTTGCAGACAAAAATGAACTTTATGGGTATTGACTGTGTGGTAACTGACCTTAGTCATACCATTGCGACAACCGACCCTACATTTATCGGCCATCAGCGCACGCTGATATGGAACCACCTATCTCACGAAGAAACGCAAAAAATGGGCCTTACCAAACCACCTTACTCTTACAAAGTGGTTGGCTTTACCATGTGCGATCACTCCAACACTCACGTTGACGCTATTAACCACGTGGTTAATGAGCCCGATGCGCGTGCGGTTAACGAACTGCCTTTAGAGTGGTTTATGGCACCCGGCGTTTGGTTTGATTTCTCGCACAAAGAACCAAGCAGCTACATTACAAAAGCTGACATTGAAGAAGCTATAGCAAAAACAGGTGTAACCATTAAACCGCAGTCGGTAGTGTTGTACTACACCGGCTGGTACAAAAAATGGAGTGATAATTTTGGCTACATCCGCGATTACCCTGGTGTTGACAGAAGCGCTATTGAATACCTTAATGATCTGGGTGCTATAAGCATTGGTGCCGATGCCCCAAGTATCGATAGCTTTAACGAAGTGGCTGTTGTTAAGGAACAGCCTGCCCACATTGTATGTCGCGAAAGAGAAATACTGAACATTGAAAACCTTGCCCAGGTGGATATGATACCTGCGCACGAGTTTTGGTTTGTTGGTTTACCGTTAAAAATTAAAGGTGGCTCAGGCTCTCCGTTCAGGGGTGTGGCTATAGTGCCTGAAAGTAATATCAAATAATTATGAGTTTACCTAAAGAGATGGACGCCGTTGTATTAAAAGGCGTTCGCGATTTTGAAATACAAACGGTACCTGTACCACAACCT
>CBFGNU010000034.1:0-20081 GCA_965650195.1 uncultured Mucilaginibacter sp.
TGGAACGATAAGCTAATTTTTATGATCAGGCAAATTTTTGAAAGGCAGGAACTTCCGATGGAGGAACTGCAAAAACTGGGGCTGGCAGACGGCGCTCAACTGCATCTGGATGAAGACGATTTAAATGCGTTGCTTGCGGGACGAAGAACAGATATGCTGCGCCTGGAAAATCTTGACCGGGATGGTTTACACATCCCGGCACTGGATGCTAAGCTTTCCCTGCGTCGCCGGGAATCCGGCGCTTTGGAATTATTGGCGCACCCGATCTATAAACAACCGGATCCGCCGTCGTTTTTAACGGATACGGAAGCGGGACAACTGGAAAATGGTGAAGCGGTTAATGTTTTGAAAACGATTCCGGATGGCGAGGGAGATAAACGGGATGTACTGGTTGAGTTTGACAAGGATACCAACGAGTTTATTGTTGTCAACACGGACCAGGTTACCGTTCCCGAAGAGATCAACGGAAAGCCTTTGACACCGGAACAAAAGGAGCGGTACCGTAAGGGAAAAGAAGTGACGGTAGATGATGGCACGACGATCCAGTATTCAGCTAAGGATAAACAGGCTGTCCGCTCGGACCGTTTGGCGCTGATTGCTTCGGTGCTGATTGATGGCGGGGTTTCTTATATGTTGTATAAAGGATTAAACGCCTTGTTTAACCGTCCGCAAAGAGAGCCGGGCAATAGCTTTCATCAGACTTTAGCTTCCCTGCCTGCTGACCAGGCGAAGGCATTTATCAAAAAGATCGAACCGGATAATGATGCGGATGAGGAGTATACCGAAACACTTAGCCGCTGATGCATCCTTATTTAAGCCGCTTAGGCGTAAGGCCGGAAGTACAGGAGTATTTCCGGCTGTTTTACTGTGCAGATGATTTGGGTAATTTGATATTTCCTCATGGAGATGTAGAGGAGCATTTTGGTTTCGCTTTTCACCGCTTACCCTTAACAGATGATTGCTGGTTGGCTGGAAACCTGTGTTTCCCGCAGGTGCGCAGGGTTATCCTGTCCGCTTCAGCTTTGGACGCTGTTTCCTGGCTGAATAAAAAATACGATGCTTTTACTTCTACCCAAAACTTACTATTTGTAGCCTTGGGTACCGGCATCAGTGAGGTGCAGCTAGACTGGATCAGGGGAAACTTTTCCGCGAAAAAATGTCAGTTGATCTTTAGCAATGATTTGCTGGGCAGGTTAGCGGACCTTAAAGTGGCGGCTGCGCTTCGTGGCTGGCCTTTATCGGTGTACGCGGATGCCGAAGAGAAGCTCATTGTCAATTTCAGAACCGCAAATTTTTGTTTCAGGCAGGACGCCCTTTCGCTTTCAGCCTTTGAACGCGCCGCGGGTGTGCGTTTTGGTGTATCCGCTCCCAAGCCGCGCTCTCACCATTCATTTTTTGAGGAGCTCAAGGCGGAAGCCGGGCTTTTGATTTAATAAACTTATGAAAATACAACATTTTGAAGAGCCGCAGGAGATCACGATCCGGCCTGCCGCCGTCTTTGCTTTTATACAGGTTACCTTGTTTTTGCTGGGCAGCATTGCCCTGCTCCTGCTGGCCTGGCGATTTTGGCCCGGCCTGATCTGGCTCAGCCTGCTTTTTGCCGGGATGGGTTTTTACCGCTTTTGCTTTATCCGCAACATCCGTTACGTGATCTCACCGGAAACCATTTGCATATCCACCGGTATATTTTTCAAACGGACCGATTACGTGGAATTATACAGGGTCAAGGATTACATTTTAACACGGCCCTTCTTATTACAGCTCTGTGGGCTGATGAACCTGACGCTGAAAAGTACCGACTCCGAAAACCCGATCGTTTGGCTTCGGGGTATCCCGGCTTCCGACCTGGTAGAGACATTGAGAACCTATGTGCAGGCGGCGCGGCTCAACAACAAGATCTTTGAAATCAATTAATTTTTTTTTAAAAACACTTGCTAAAAACTAATTAATTTAGTATTTTTAATTGAGAAACATCAGGCGATTCCTTTTCTTGCGGCTGCCTGATATTTCAGCATTGACCGAATCTATGAAAACGTTTGTCTATCTGATTTTTACCTGTTTCATCTCCACCGGTGCCTTTATGGGAGCACTATACTCCCCAAGCCCCTGGTTGCTTTACGCGATAGGTTTTGGCATATGGGCGCTGTTCCTCTGGGGCCTTAACCGCCGCATGAAGAAAGATGCAGAGCGCCGTGACATGGAACGAAACTTTCAGGATTACATGCGCCATAAGCTGCGCAAAGCCGGGCGATAGCTGCTGGCGATGCCAATATGGCTGTAATCGCCTTTATTTTAACTATTTATATCTATCCTTTTTTAAAATTTTTATACTTTTACAGCATATTAGCCGGCACCCTTTGCCGGCATTGTGATAAGGTTTAGGTGAAAAGCCCCCGGCAGCGAGTGTTGAGGGCTTTTCAATTTCCCAAAAGCGGCTTTATCCCTTTATCCCCCCTCCCCATCAACTTGCTACTCTCCCTTCGTACTATCAAAATCACCTTGTCCTGACGAGGTTCAGCACCTGCAAAATAACACGCCAATCCCATTGATCCTCGTGGGCTCATAGTATCTGCAATCCCATTTTAAGCGCTCTGATGCGCAGAACCCACTCCACTCCCCATCCATCCATTTCTACTAAAACCCATCTTCCTGCACCAAAGCGTTGAACCTGTGAAATCGTCATGATAGACCACATAGTTTTCGATTCCCCTTCATGAAAAATTAACATTGAATGAATTTGAATATTGTCAAATCCACCTGTAACCATTTATTTGTATTAAGTAAGGTATATATGCATTCCTATTCACCGTCTATATGACCTTATTGGCCGTGCAGCCATGCAGGGATACGGACGACTTTGGCGGCATGGTTAAAGCTAATACATCTCTTACCTAACTTCTATGTTTGTAAAAGGATTGGATAGGGTCCCGGCAACTTGCCTGGAATAATAAGCAGCTAAAAACTAAAGGGCAATTTGTTTCAAAAATCAAGAACCCCAACACTACGGTATTCTGTAAATTTTTCGCCGAATCCTGTAAAATTCAAAGCCCAAACCGGGTGTAATTTTGTGCTGTTAAGCAACAGACATGGCAGCACTACAAATACAAACAATTACTTTTCCAGTTATCGGCATGACCTGCGCCGCCTGTGCATCCAGCGTGGAATCGATGATCGGCGCACAAAATGGCGTTGAAAAGGCCGAGGTCAACTATGCCACGCAATCCGTTAAAGTAGCCTTTGATCCCGGAATTATTCAAACGTCCGGTTTACAACAATCCGTTCAATCAATCGGCTATGACCTGATCATCGATACCGTTAACGGGAGAGAAAAGCAAGCCGAAGCACAACAAAGCCATTACCGGCAACTGAAGAGAAATATCACCTGGGCCATTTTATTGACGGTTCCTGTAGTGCTGATCGGGATGGTTTTTATGAACATGCCGTATGCCAATTATATCATGATGGCATTAACTGCACCAGTCCTCTTTATGGCGGGCAAAAACTTTTTTATCAACGCCTGGAAACAGGCCAGGCATGGCCGTGCTAATATGGATACACTTGTGGCCATGAGCACCGGCATTGCTTTTTTATTCAGCGCATTCAATACTTTCTTTCCGGAATTCTGGCATCGCCAGGGACTGCATCCGCACGTTTACTTTGAAGCCGCTTCCGTAGTGATCGTTTTTATCATGCTGGGGAAATTATTGGAAGAAAATGCAAAATCAAATACCTCATCCGCAATCAAAAAACTGATTGGCCTGCAACCAAAAACAGTGTTGTTAATCACCCCGCAAGGGGAGAAAGTGACTGCCATTGCAGACGTCCAGATCGGCGACCGTCTGTTGGTTAGACCAGGTGAAAAGATTCCGGTTGACGGCATAGTCCATGAAGGAAACTCATATGTAGATGAAAGCATGATTACAGGCGAGCCTGTCGCTGTAGAAAAGAAAGTAGGCGATTCCGTTTTTACCGGTACCTTAAACCAAAAAGGAAGTTTCCGGTTTACAGCGGAAAAGGTTGGTGGCGAAACCCTGCTTGCCCAGATCATTCAATTGGTGCAGGACGCGCAAGGCTCAAAAGCCCCGGTACAAAAATTAGTAGACAAGATTGCTGGAATCTTTGTGCCCATCGTCATGCTGATCGCTTTATTAAGCTTAGGTGCCTGGCTGGTATTTGGCGGGCAACATGCCTTAACACAAGGCCTGCTGGCGATGGTTACGGTATTGGTGATTGCCTGTCCCTGTTCTTTGGGATTAGCTACCCCAACCGCTATTATGGTGGGTATCGGCAAAGGTGCCGAAAACGGTATTTTAATTAAAGATGCCGAAGGATTGGAATTAGGCCATAAAGTGACCGTCGTGGTACTGGACAAGACAGGTACTATAACCCAGGGAAAGCCGGTAGTTACTGATCTGCTTTGGGCAAAGTCCCTTCCAATTGATCAAAACCAATTACAGGGATTATTTTTAGCGTTAGAACAACAATCAGAACATCCTTTGGCGGAGGCAATCGTAGCTCACCTTAAACCCGGCAATAACGGTTCTGTAAAGGTAAATTCATTTAATAGTTTAACCGGGCGGGGCGTTGAAGCGGGCTTTGATGGCCAGCTTTACTTAGCCGGAAGTCATAAATTGATCGGGGAAAGAAATATACCCGTACCTGAAGATTTGAAAATGCATATAGACACCTATTTAAATCAGGCAAACACGGTGATATACTTTGCCGATCAAACGCAGGTATTGGCCATAGCAGCCATAGCTGACCCAATCAAAAGAGGCTCGGCGGCAGCCGTTAGCCAGTTAAAGAAACAGGGGATCGCGGTATATATGTTGACCGGGGATAACACCCAGACAGCAGCGGCGATTGCAAAGGAAGCGGGTATTGACCATTTTCAGGCCGATACCATGCCATCAGATAAAGCGAACTTTGTTAAAAAACTACAGGCGGAAGGTAAAATCGTAGCCATGATTGGTGACGGCATCAATGACAGCCAGGCCTTAGCTCAGGCTGATGTGAGCATCGCCATGGGAAAAGGTTCCGATATTGCAATGGACGTAGCTAAAATCACTCTCGTTTCATCAGACCTGCAGCAAGTACCCAAAGCGTTAAGGCTTTCCAAACTGACTGTGCGCACGATAAAGCAAAACCTATTCTGGGCATTTATATACAACTTGATCGGCATACCTATAGCCGCCGGTATATTATACCCTTTCAATGGTTTTTTACTCAACCCGATGATCGCTGGCGCGGCAATGGCTTTAAGTTCAGTGTCCGTGGTTGGCAACAGCCTCAGGCTGAAATTTTCAAAACTTAATCTTTAAATTAAAAATAAATCAAATGGAAACTTTAAAATTCAAAACAAATATCAAATGCGGCGGCTGTATTGCAGCTGTTACCCCAACTTTAGATACGTTGCAAGGTGTTACCAAATGGGATGTGGACACCGCCAACCCCGATAAGATACTTACGGTAACATCGGACGAAGGGTTGACCGAAAATGAGGTCATCAGTGCTTTAAAAGCCAAAGGCTATAACGCTGAAATAATTTAACCGTATTTTTGCTTAAATAAAAATGATACTGCATATCAAAAATATGGTTTGTGACCGGTGTGTTATGGTGGTCAGGCAACAGCTGGAAAATATCGGGCTGGACGTTAGCGAGGTTAACTTAGGTAGCGCTACCGTTCAGCCCGAACCGGATGGAGTGCAACTGAGCCTTATCTCATCACAGCTTAAACTACTCGGCTTTGAATTGTTGGACAATGAAAAAGACCAAATGGTAGAACGTATTAAAAGCCTGGTTATTGAAAAGGTACATTATAGTGATTTGGCGGATACCCATTTGAACTTTTCCCAATACCTATCGAAAGGTATGAATAAAGATTATGCCTTCCTTAGCCGGATGTTTTCTGATGCGGAAGACACGACCATCGAAAAGTTTATCATTCAGCAAAAGATCGAAAAGGTAAAAGAGTTGCTGGATTACGGCCAATTGAATTTAAACGAGATCACCTGGAAAATGGGTTATAGCAGTAGTGCGCATTTATCCGCTCAGTTTAAAGCCGTCACCGGTATAACCCCCAGCCAATTCAAAGCTTCTGAAAAGATGAATAGGAAAGCAATAGATAAAATTTAAGAAAACTCGAAACAAGGGCATCGCATATCGAGTTATTTCATAAAGCTTTTACCATGGAAAAGGGAAATTACAAAACATTTGTATTGATGCTGGTCATGTCGTTTATTATTATGTACGGCGTGATGTTTTTAAATGTAGATCAGGTTGATCATATTTATTTAAGTATGACCCGCTTTTACATGACATTAATGATGGTTGCCGCCATGGCCTTATTGATGTTGGCGATGATGCGGATGATGTATAAAAATCGCAAATTGAACATGATTATCATTTTATCCAGTACCGCGGCTTTTGTTCTTTCACTCGTTGGCGTACGAACCCAGACCTTTGTTGGTGATGTGCAATATATGAAAGGGATGATCCCGCACCATTCTATTGCTATCATGACCAGTAAAAATGCAAATATTAAAGACCCGGAAGTAAGAAAGCTCGCAAATGGAATCATTGCAGCCCAAGAGAAGGAAATTGCTCAAATGGAAAGCATACTCAACCGGATAGATAAATAGCTGAAAAATATAAATTTATAACGGAATTATATAAACCATTTGGCTGTCTGATGTTTAACTTTGTAAGTGAAGATGAAAAGTAAAGCACTTTTATTGTTAGTTGTATTCATGCTAAACATCGCTACGGGGTTTGCTTGCGCTTTACGTATGTCCATCCACGAGCAGGAGGAAGGTACAGAACACCACCATGAAGGTAGAGAAGCTACAGAACATGCTCATCATGGTGAAGAAGCGAAGGAACATCACCATGAACACCAACAAGTATCTCCAACAGCTGTTCACGAGGAACCATTTTCGAGTAGGACTTATATTTCCCAAAACGATCCTTGCTGCCAGTCTGCAGTTAATAGTTTTAATGCTTTACCTAAAGTCACCCCGCAATCTGCTCAAATTATTTTACTTGCTCCTCTTACTTATATTGGTTCTTATCACCATTCCTTTTTAGAACCAGTTACTGTTACTCAAGCCAATCGATTCATATTAATTGACGGCCGACGACGGCCTCCCACATACCCTATCCGCATCGCGCTGCAAAGTTTTCAGATTTGATTAATTGATAGATCATTCGAACTATATGGCTTTGCCATGCTTCCATTTTCTATTACATTAATTCATTCAAATCATGAAAAAAATAATTTTGTTGGTTGCTTTCATTGCAACTGCATCAACACAAATACTTTTTGCGCAGGATACGAAATCAACTGCGCTTACAGCTTTACTAACTTCTTACTACGATATTAAAGACGCTTTGATCAAATCAAATAGCGCCGTTGCTGCTGTCCATGCCGGAGAGTTTTCAAAGGCAATTACCGCTGTCGATATGAAATCGATTCCCGCGGCCGACATGACCGCCTTTATGGCTGTACAGGATAAACTGGCTTTTGATGCCCGGCATATTTCCGAAAGCAAGGATATTGCCCATCAAAGGGAGCATTTCGCCAATTTTTCAGTTAACTTTTTTAAACTGGCCAAGGCGGTTAAATTAACTGATAAGCCGGTTTATTATGCTTACTGCCCGATGAAAAAGAGTTATTGGCTATCCGCTGACGCAGCGATCAAAAACCCCTACTATGGCAGCCAGATGCTGACCTGCGGCAATGTTGCTGAAACCTTGAATAAATAACTAACAAATTGCTAATTAATAAGTTATATACTGTACGCGGTGTAAGTCGTTCATGTATATTAACCCCAACACTATTTATATATGAAAAATCTAATCATTCTTTCTACTATTGGCTTGCTGTCATTTTCAATGGTTGCCTGTAACCAAACTAATAAATCAACTCCCGGTAATGGTGACAGGGATTCCACTGCTGCAACAGCTACAACCGCTGCCACGCCACAATCAAAAACCGGCGGTGATCCAAAAACTTCCGTTTCTGTAAAGGAAATCGTTGGAATTTATCTCCAATTGAAAAACGCACTGAGCGAAGATAATAGCAATGCTGCGGCAACTGCCGGAAAAGCACTGTCTGATGGTTTTGCAAAACTTAATCAGTCTGTATTGACACCGGCGCAAAAGAAATCCTATGCTGATATTGCCGGTGATGCAAATGAACACGCAGAACATATCGGTGCAAATGCAGGAAATATCAAGCATCAAAGGGAGCACTTTGAGACATTAAGCCAGGATATTTATGATTTGGTGAAGGCGGGTGGTAATGCGGGTTACAAGCTCTACTTCGACCACTGCCCCATGTATAATGATGGAAAAGGTGCTGATTGGCTAAGCGATAAAAAAGAGATTCAAAACCCTTACCTGGGAAAATCTATGCCGACCTGCGGGGTTGTCAAAGAAGAATTAAATTAATTATGCGTGCCCGCAATACAGTAATAATCATTGGCGCTGCAATTATAATAGGCATTCAATTTATTAGGCCTGAGCATAATGTAACCCGGCAAACTACTGAGACAGATATAAACCAGATCCTACCTCTGCCGGAACGATTAAAAAGTATTTTAAAACGCTCGTGCTATGATTGCCATAGTAATACGACGCGTTATCCCTGGTATGCTGAAATACAACCTTTCGGGTGGTGGTTGGCCGGACATATTAAAGAGGGGAAGGAAGAGTTGAATTTTAATGAATTTGGTAATTATTCCCCGCGGAAACAGCAAAGCAAATTAAAGGCTATCGCTAATAGTGTAGAAGACAGAACGATGCCGTTAGGTTCGTATACGCTTATTCATCCTAACGCGAGACTTTCTGCCACAGAAAAGACTATGGTAATCACATGGATGCAGAATATGAGAGATAGCCTCACCCAAATTAAATAGAAAATGAAAAGATTAATTTTATATCTCCTGACAATTAACTTAATAAGCACCGCATATGCGGCGCATGAAATGGGTAATAAGCACGGCGGAGAAATATTACAGCAAGTGAGTTACACGTGCAGCATGCACCCGGAAATCCATAGCAGTAAGCCGGGAACCTGCCCGAAGTGTGGTATGGCGTTAATAAGGGAAAAGGCAAAATCCGTTGCCCCGTCCGGTCAAAAGTCACAGAAACCGGGTACTTTAAAAACTGGCTCTTCATCAGGTGGGCCGACCAAAAAAGCACCTATAAAACCTACAACTCCACCTAAGCCGATAGGAAACGTATTGGCACCCACACAGAACGGTAAGGATTTGCCAGTGGAGAATAAAGTGGCACAGGATGAAAGCGCCATAAAAGGCGGCCACCCGGCAGAGAAGCCCGGGCCAACCCCCAAGCCTAAAAATGTGCGTTACGATCTATATGTAATGGACACGACCGTCAATTATTCAGGTAAACCCAAACGGGCAATTGCCATTAACGGCAGCATACCTGCACCTACACTAATCTTTACGGAAGGGGATACCGCCGAAGTATACGTGCATAACCTGATGGATGAAGAAACATCAATCCACTGGCATGGGGTATTTCTTCCAAACGGAATGGATGGAGTACCTTACCTGACACAAATGCCGATCAAAGGACACGCGACCTATCTCTACAAATTTAAAGTGATACAGAATGGCACGTATTGGTACCACAGCCATACGAGCGTACAGGAACAATGTGGGATGTACGGTGCATTGATCTTCAATAAAGTCAATGAGCCTGAAATTCCCACCATACCTGTGGTTTTAAGTGACTGGACGGACATGAACCCGAAAGAGGTAGACCGGAGATTACACAATGCCTCCGATTGGTTTTCTATCAAAAAGGGTACTACACAAAGTTATACCGAAGCTATCAACAAGGGTTATTTCAAAACAAAGGTAGCCAATGAGTGGAAGCGAATGAACGCAATGGATGTAAGTGATGTTTTCTACGAACGTTTTCTAACCAACGGCAAGCAGACCAACGAAGTAAAGCGCTTTAAAGCTGGCGACAAGGTAAAGCTTCGTATGGTAAACGGTGGTGCCTCGACCTACTTTTGGCTTACCTGGTCAGGTGGAAAAATATCGGTTGTCGGAAATGACGGAAATGATGTACAGCCTGTCGAGGTAGACCGGCTCATCATAGCCCCTGCTGAAACCTATGATTTGATCGTAACCATTCCTGAAAACATGAGCTATGAATTTCTCGCCACAGCCGAAGACCGTACAAAATCGACATCTCTTTGGTTGGGTCAGGGTATGAAGATGCCAGCGAAACCCTTGGGCAAGCTTAAATACTTTGAGGGAATGAAGATGATGAACGGCATGATGAAAATGAACGGCGATATGGAACCGATGGGCATGCAAATGAGCAACCAGCAAATGGATATGAATGCCGTTATGTATCCTGAGATTACTGGTACGGATTATGGCCGTCAGAAAAACGAGGCTGTCATACCTGAAAATAAACCTGCTACGCAAGGCCACGAGGGGCATAATACGCAAAGCGCAAACAATAACAGTATGGCTGGCATGAATATGAGTAGTGATGATGCGGACATTGTAACGCTTAACTATGGGATGCTAAAGGCCACAGAGATAACTACGCTGCCGACCGGACCGCTTAAAGAGATGCGTTTTGAGCTTACAGGGAATATGAACCGATATGTGTGGACGATAGATAATAAAACGGTTTCTGAAAGTGATAAAATTCTGATCAGGAAAGGTGAAAACGTCCGTATCGTATTATATAATAATTCCATGATGCGTCACCCTATGCACCTGCATGGGCATGACTTCCGGGTATTGAATGGACAGGGTAAATATGCGCCCTTAAAGAACGTGTTGGATATCATGCCGATGGAAACGGACACCATAGAGTTTGCGGCAACAGAGAGCGGCGATTGGTTTTTCCATTGCCATATTCTGTACCACATGATGAGCGGAATGGGTAAAGTATTCAGCTATATCAATTCTCCGCCTAACCCGCAATTGCCAGATCCCAAATTTGCGCAGCGAAAGTTATTCAGTGATGACCGGATGTTTCATGTAATGGGAAACATTGGACTGGAAAGCAACGGAAGTGATGGTGAATTTATGGTCGCTAATACACGATACCGACTATCGACCGAATGGCGTTTAGGGCTGGAACCACACCATGGTAACGAAAGCGAAACATATTTTGGACGCTTTGTTGGGAAAATGCAATGGCTGTTCCCATTTATTGGTTTTGATTACCATCATAATAGGATGGAAAATGAAACAGAAAAAAACATGTTTGGCCAGCTCAGCAACCAGTCAAACCGAAAGGCTGCCGTGATCGGTGTTCAGTATACGTTGCCGATGCTGGTGACCGCAGAAGGCAGGTTGGACAGCAGGGGCAAACTACGTTTTCAACTGATGCGGGAAGACATTCCGATTAGCAGCAGAGTACGCTTAAATGTTATGGGCAACACGGACAGGGAGTATATGGCGGGTTTAAGATATATCGTGACCAAGTATTTTTCATTTTCTACCCATTACGATAGCGACATGGGATACGGTGCCGGGGTTACATTGACGTACTAACTATCCGTGGGATCTAATATAAAATTCCGTTTGAGTTCTAACGTAAGAAAAGTGATCACAATCATTTTTTAAGCTACCGGTTATCATGGCAATGAGCTTCAAAATGAGATTAATTTGTATCAAGTAAAATCACATTTAGCTCAAACTTAAAATTAGAAATCATGAAAAAAACGTATGCATTAGTATTGTTCATCATCACCATGATGACCGCCTTTATGGTTAGCGCACAGGCACAGACAAAACAAGACCCAGCCCATAAAATTGTCATCGATGCAAAAGGTGGCATTCACAATCACAGCGGCACCAAACTTGGCTATATTGATAAAGAGGATATCGTCCGGAACAACCAGGGACAAAAATTATATTTCATTGATAAAGATGGAAATGTAATCACTGCGGACGGAAAAAAACTCGGAAAAGCCAAAAAGAACGGCGATTATTATAATATTAAAGGTGAAAATATACTAACAGTTAAAGATAAAAGTGCAGAAGAATGCGAGATCTTAGACCCTCAGGGACATAACATGGGTACGACCCACAAAAATTACAAACAGCATGCTTGCGCCGCACATTGCTATTGGTTAATGCAGGCAGAGAAAAAACCACTGAAGAAATCATAATTATTTAATTGGCATTAAAAATTAAAGATCATGATGTACTATAATGGCAACTTCGTGGGAATGCACCTTATATGGTGGTTCGTTTGGATGATACTACTTTTCTGGATATTCGCAACACCTTATGACATCCCGGGCCAGCGAAAGAAAAAGGATTCGCCTCTTGACATTTTGCAGAAACGGTTTTCGTTGGGTGAGATAACAGCAGAAGAATACCAGGAGATGAGGAAAGTTCTTGAAGATGGTTCGCAAAAGAAATAGGCAAGACTATTTGCAATTGTAAAATGAAAACAAAATCAAGAAGCATTCTTATTAATTCCACACCAGGAAAAGTATTTGCTCAAATGGATGATTTTTCCAAAGCAGGAATGCACATGAGCGAAAAGTCCATGATGATGATGGGCAGTAAATTGACACTGCAGCAAATTTCATCTAACGCAACAGGGCTTGGTGCAACGTATCGCTGGTATGGAAAAATGATGGGAATGAATCTTGATTTTAGTGAAACGGTTACAAAATGGCAACCGCCCCAATATAAAAAATGGGAAACAGTGGGCGAAGCAAAAATTATTATCATGTCGTGGTACCGGATGTGGTTTGAAATAACACCTGACGAAAACGGAGCTATTGTTAAGCTATCAATCAGTTATTTGCCACCACCACAATGGTTTTATAAAGTTCTTTCTTTCTTTTTTGCAGGTTGGTACTGTAATTGGTGTTTAAGCAATATGCTGAACGATACAAAGCGGACATTAGAAAGAAACTCTGAAGGCATGAACGTGGGTGATAAATTTAAAAAAGCTGCTTCATATAAGTAATTATTAATCTCAAACTCTGCCAATTGATCCAATAATTATGAGTATTAAGCCATATTCAGCAAGTGTACTTTCCTTAGGCGGTTTATTTCTGATGATGATGGGGTTATACTTTGTTTTTTTTCGGTCGCCTTTATTACCCGAAGACTTGCGCTATATGGAGACAACATTGAAAAGTGTAAAAGAGAATATACCAGGTTTAGCGAATTGGTTACAAAAGGTTTTTTGGGTAATGGGGGGTTACATTTTTACTACAGGATTACTTACAGTTTTTATATCGTTTACTTCTTTCCGTATACGTACGCAGGAAGCATTTACCGTCGTTATTTTGGCGGGGGGCAGTTCCATAGTCTTAATGACCGCGATCAATTTTATAATCGGTTCTGACTTTAAATGGCTTTTGTTAATTTTTACACTACCCTGGTTAATTGCATTAATTCTTTACAAACTTCACAGATAAATACGAAATGGAGCATCAACCCTTAAAAATGGAGAATATGGAACATTCAAAAATGGATCATGGGAAGATGCGTAACGGCCATGACCAACACATGGGAATGTCGGAACACGACCACCACGCCATGATGATCGCTGATTTTAAAAAGCGGTTTTACGTGGTGCTGGCGCTAACTGTTCCTATTATGCTATTATCGCCCATGATACAGCATTTTATGGACGTCAATTGGGCTTTTGCGGGCTCTTCCTACATTTTGTTTGCCTTGTCATCCGTTGTATTTATATACGGTGGCTGGCCATTTTTAACGGGTTTAGTTGAGGAGGTGAAAGCTAAAAATCCGGGAATGATGTTCCTGATCGGCTTTGCAATAACAGTTGCTTATAGCTATAGCGTTGCCATAGTTTTTGGCTTAAAAGGAATGGACTTCTTTTGGGAGTTGGCTACGCTTATTCTGATTATGCTTTTGGGGCATTGGATAGAAATGCGGTCTGTGATGGGCGCATCAAATGAATTGGAATTATTGGTCAAGCTAATGCCTGCCGATGCGCACATGGTCATGAAGGACATGATACATGACGTAAAGACGGATACTTTAAAAGAGCATGATATCATCCTGGTTAAGCCCGGCGAAAAAGTCGCCGCCGATGGTATAATACTGGAAGGCGAAAGTTATTTGAACGAATCCATGCTGACCGGGGAATCTAAGCCGGTACAAAAAGTAAAAGGCGATAAAGTGATCGCCGGGTCCATCAATGGGAATGGTTCGTTTAAGGTAACCGTATCCCACGCGGCAAAAGACTCCTATCTGTCGCAGGTGGTTAAACTGGTCGATGATGCACAAAAATCAAAATCTCAAACACAGCTTTTAGCAGATACAGCAGCCAAATGGTTAACGGTGATTGCATTAGTAACCGGCATCGGCACATTTCTGTATTGGTATTTAACCGGGCAAACTTTAGCATTCGCTATGGAACGGATGGTAACCGTTATCGTTATTTGCTGCCCCCATGCTTTAGGTTTGGCGGTACCGCTGGTGGTGGCTAAGTCAACTGCTTTATCAGCCAAACATGGCTTGCTCATTAAAAACAGAACCGCGTTCGAGAACGCAAGGAAAATTACCACCATTGTTTTTGATAAAACGGGTACATTAACGGTTGGTAAATTCGAAGTATCAAAAGTCGTATCGCTGAATAAAGATATTAAGGAGAATGAACTGATCCGTCTGGCATCCGCTTTAGAACAAAAGTCGGAACATCCTATCGCAACAGGTATCCTCCAAAAGGTAAAAGACTTAAAACTGGCGATTCCACCTGCCGAAAACTTTAAAGCTATAACAGGCAAGGGCGTTGAAGCAACCGTAGAGGGCAAAAAGCTATTAGTAGTTAGTCCCGGTTATTTAACGGAAAATAAATTGAATCTACCGGATGGCTTTACTGCAAATGATACAGAAACTGTTGTTTTTGTACTAATGGAAAATAAATTAGCCGGATACATTGCATTATCAGATGAGATACGTCCCGAATCAGCGGAAGCTATAAAAACCCTAATGGACGAAAACATTAAGTCTATTCTGCTTACCGGAGATAATCAAAAAGTTGCCGCGAGTGTGAGTAAAACTTTAGGTATGGATAGTTTTATTGCCGAAGTATTGCCGCATCAAAAATTGGAGAAAATTAAAGAATTACAATCCAAAGGTGAGTTTGTGGCGATGACCGGAGATGGCGTAAATGACGCTCCTGCGCTGGCCCAGGCAGATATTGGTATAGCAGTAGGCTCTGGAAGCGATATAGCCGCAGAAACTGCGGGAATAGTATTAGTGAACAGTAATCCCAAAGACATTGTTAGCCTGATCTTATTTGGCAAAGCGACTTACCGCAAAATGATCCAAAACCTGGCTTGGGCGACAGGATACAATGTAATCGCGCTGCCATTGGCGGCGGGAGTATTATTTAACCAGGGCATTTTATTAAGCCCCGCAGCCGGTGCGGTGTTGATGACGGTAAGTACGGTTGTGGTTGCTATAAACGCGAGTCTGTTAAAAGTAAAATCTTAATACCACCAACAGGAATAAAGAATTAAAATAAATTAATAAGTATATTCGTATCAATGAAACGTACCGCGCTTATCTTATTAACGGCTATTTACCTGTTATCCTGTGTGGGTATAGGCATCAACCGTTTTTATTGCTGCGGTAAGCTGGCTTCAATTAAGCTAACCTATGCTACTGCGGCCCATACAGACAAAGAGAATTGCTGCAAAAATGAGGTAAAAACCTTTAAAGTAAAGGATACGCATGTTAACGCATCGGCTTTCTCTTTAACTGATCTTTCCCCGGCGATCCTGCCATCATTAAGCACCTGCTCCGCTGCTATCCCAGTAAATGAACAAATAACAACGATCGGCTATCAAAGCCACGCCCCACCGGGGAACCTCGCGATACCCATCTATACTTTGAACTGCGCCTACAGGATCTGACCTGTACTTTTCTTAGCCCGTACGTCTGTACCTGGCTATATTCCCTTGTAATCCATCTTAATTCATAACTGTGTATAGGTTTTGCCTATGCTATTTCATTCATTTTTTAATTTTTAAACACATGAAAAAAGTAATGCTGATGGCTATTGCCATCCTGTTTTCTGTATCGACCGTTTTTGCAGCGCATACCATCACAGCGGTATCAGACACCACCAAAACCAAAAAGGTAAAACCGGCCCCTAAAGTACAATACACCTGTACCATGCACCCGGAAGTGATCAGTGACAAACCAGGCAAATGCCCTAAATGCGGCATGACGCTGGTTGAAAAAAAGCCAACAAAGAAGAAAGCTGCACCCATGAAGATGTAAAACCTGCCGGCCCCGCCTGTTGCGGGGCTGGTTAAAGCAATTAAGATGATTAATCAACTCATTTCCCTGTCCTTAAAAAACAGGTATATCGTTTTACTGGCGGCTATCGCCCTGTTTGCCTGGGGCGCTTATGCGGTCAGGGAAAACCCAATCGATGCCATACCCGACCTGTCGGATAACCAGGTGATCGTATTTACCGAATGGCAAGGGCGAAGCCCGCAAATTATGGAAGACCAGGTAACCTACCCGTTGGTAAGTAACCTGCAAGGTATCCCCAAAGTCAAAGCCATCCGCGCGACCTCCATGTTCGGGATGAGCTTTGTGTATATCGTTTTTGATGATGAGGCCGATGTATACTGGGCACGGAGCCGGGTACTGGAAAGGCTCAATTATGCGCAGCGTTTATTACCCGAGGGTATCACGCCAACATTGGGGCCGGACGGCACAGGTGTGGGCCATATATTATGGTACACCTTAGACGCCAGAGGCATGGATCTGGGCGAACAAAGAGCGCTACAGGACTGGTATGTAAAGTTGGGATTACAAACCGTCCCAGGTGTAAGCGAAGTCGCCTCTTTCGGCGGCTTTGAAAAACAATACCAGGTCGCCATTGACCCGCACAAACTCAATTATTATAATATCCCGCTATCGCAGGTGCTGAAAGCGGTGAAAAGTAACAACAATGACGTGGGCGGGCGCAAGTTTGAAATGAATGGCACAGGTTATATCGTTCGCGGCCTGGGGTATATCAAAAGCTTAGCGGATGTGGAAAATATCCCAGTTGGTGTGATCAATACGATACCGGTGAAGATCAAAGATATTGCCACCGTGCAAATGGGAGGCGATGAACGGCTGGGCATCTTCGACCGGAACGGTGACGGCGAAGCGGTCGGCGGCATCGTGGTGATGCGCTACGGCGAAAATGCGGATCAGGTGATTCACGCGGTTAAGGATAAAATGGCCGATATTCAAAAAGGCTTGCCTGCGGGTGTCAGCTTTAAGATCGCTTATGACCGCAGCGAACTCATTGAAAACGCGGTTAGTTCAGTCAAACACACACTGATCGAGGAGATGATAGTCGTTTCCATCATTGTTATCCTGTTCCTGTTTAGCTGGCGAAGCGCTTTAAGTATCATTATACAAATCCCCATTACGATAGCCGCCGCATTTATTTTATTAAATGCTTTTGGCATCAGTTCCAATATCATGTCACTAACGGGTATCGCTTTAGCCATCGGGGTAATTGTCGATAATGGGATTGTCATGGTCGAAAACTCGCATAGGAATTTATCCATCGCACAACAAAAAGAAAAGTCATGATTCTGGCAGAACGAATTAAAATCATAGAAGCTTCCTGCAAGCAGGTTGGCCGCGGCGTGTTCTTTTCAACGCTGATCATTGTCGCGTCATTCCTGCCGGTATTTTTACTGGAGGGGCAAGAGGGCAAACTGTTTGGACCATTAGCCTGGACAAAAACATTTATACTGGCCATTGATGCGATACTGGCAGTAACATTAGCGCCCGTTCTCATTTCTTTCTTTTTGAAAGGAAAGCTGCGGACAGACGACCATAACCCGCTTAACCGTGGATTAGAGCGGCTATACCGGCCGATATTGAATTGGTGCGTAACCTGGCGTAAAACCACCATTGGTATCAATATCATTGCGCTGCTCATCAGCATACCCATGTTATTAAGCTTAGGCAGTGAGTTTATGCCGCCATTGGATGAGGGAACAATCCTTTTTATGCCAGTAACCCAGCCGGATGTTTCCAATGCACAGGCCAAGCAATTATTGCAGGTACAGGATAAGATCATCAAAAGCGTACCCGAAGTAAAAAGTGTTTTAGGAAAAGCAGGCAGGGCGAATACAGCTACGGATAATTCACCCATCAGCATGACCGAAACCATTATCCTGTTAAAACCGAAAGACGAATGGCGCAAGGGCATTAAAAAGGAAGATATTATCAATGAGCTGAATGCCAAGCTGCAAATCCCCGGTGTGGTGAATGGCTGGACACAGCCCATCATTAACCGGATCAATATGCTGTCCACAGGTATCCGTACCGATGTGGGACTAAAAGTTTACGGCCAGAACCTGGATACGATCAATGCTTTGGCTACCCAAATGAAAATGTCCCTGCAAGGCGTAAATGGCGTAAAAGATCTTTATGTTGACCCGATCACGGGTGGCAAGTACCTGGACATACTGGTGAACAAAAATGCCATTGGCCGTTACGGTTTAAGCGTGGACGATGTGAACGAGGTAGTCGAAAGTGCTTTGGGCGGTATGAATTTAACAACGACCGTGGAGGGCAGGCAGCGCTTTAGCATTAACGCGCGTCTGGCGCAGGACTACCGGAACAATTTAGATGCGATCAAAGGCACTTTAGTACAAACAAGCAATAACGGCCCCCTACCGCTGTCATCCGTTGCGGATATCAGGATCAGCGATGGCCCCGCCATGATCCAATCGGAAAACGCTTTATTAAGAGGCACTGTATTGTTTAACGTGCGTGACCGCGATCTGGGCAGTACGGTAAAGGAAGCGCAGGACAAATTAAACACAATGGTTAAAACACTGCCTAAAGGCTATTATATCGAGTGGAGCGGCCAGTATGAAAACCTGATCCGTGCGGAGCGTACTTTAAAGATGATCTTACCCATTGTACTGGTTATCATTTTCGCCTGCCTGTATTTCGCTTTTCATTCTATCCGTGAAGCATTTTTTAGCCTGATCTCTATTCCTTTTGCCCTCATTGGCGGTGCCTATATGGTATATTTCTTCGGAGTGCATTTATCAGTAGCTGTTGCGGTCGGCTTTATCGCGCTGTTTGGTATCGCCGTGGAAACGGGTATTGTGATGGTCATTTACCTGAATGATGCCATGCAGCAATTAGTATCACTAAAAGGTAATTCAAAGGAAACCATCACCCCTGAAGATCTGCGGGTTTACGTGATGAATGGCGCGGTGAAACGCTTACGCCCTAAACTGATGACGGTCTGCGTGGCCCTGTTTGGTTTAGTACCAGTACTATGGGCAACCGGGACGGGCAGCGATGTGATGCTACCTATCGTGCTGCCGATGATCGGCGGGGTTTTAACTTCCTCCACGCATATTTTATTGGTCACCCCGCTCATCTTCTTGATGGTAAAGGAGTATGAGCTTAAAAAACATGGCAAACTGGAAGTATTGGAGGTAAAGGAATAATGAAAAAATATCAAATTATAGTTACGGCATTAATGTGCATCGCAGGCTTTGCGAAAGCACAGCGCTTCTCTTTAGACAGTGTTTTAGCCAGCGTTCGCGTTAACCCTGCAATAATGGCTTATGATGCTAAAGCCAGCGCACAGGATGCTTACGCAACCGGTGCAAAAAGTTTGGACGCACCCAAGGTAAGCGCGGGCCAGTACCAGGTACCCTATCAGCTGAGCCCGAAAGGGGGTGCCTTTATGATACAGGCAGAGCAAATGTTTACCAATCCGGCCAAGCTAAAGGCCAGGGAAGATTACATGAAAGGCTTATCCAATATAACTAAGGAAGATAAGAACTACCTTAAAAATCAGCTCATCGCCCAGGCAAAGCAATATTATTACGAACGGGTAGTATTGGAAAAGAAAATGGCTTTGCTACAGCATACGCAGGATTTACTGGAGTATATGCTCAAGGATGCCAATATCCGGCTGACCTACGGCAAGGAAAAGCTACCTAATATTTATAAAGCCAAAGCAGAACTGTTTGAGCTGGATAATGCCCGGGACCAGATCAATAATGAGATCAGTCAAAAGAATA
>CBFGNU010000035.1:0-19491 GCA_965650195.1 uncultured Mucilaginibacter sp.
GTGCATGCCGCCGTTTGGATAACAGGCATCTTGTTCAGCGCATTCCACATGGAGTTTTTTGGCTTTTTGCCGCGCTTGCTATTGGGCGTGTTATTCGGCTATTTTACTGCCTGGAGCGGCAGCATATGGCCGGCTGTTTGGGGCCACTTTTTAAATAATAGTACCGCCGTTATTGCCGTTTACCTTTATCAACACAAATTAGTAAAGGTAGACCCCAACGGTACCCATATTTTTAACTACCCGGCCTATGTGTTTAGCTTTATAATTGTGCTATTTTTGCTGTTCCTGTATCATAATATCGCCAAAAAGGAGAAAATAGCGTCGTAAGCACAAAATGGAGAAAAACTGGATAAAGATCTTTACCTCTTCTGATTTTTATAAATCTGAACTTGTAAAACAGGTGCTGTGCGAAAATGAAATAGATGCCGTTTTGCTTAACAAACAGGCTTCCTCTCACCGCGACTTTGGCAACGTGGAAGTTTATATCCACCAGGAAAACTTTAGTCGCGCCATAGAGGTAATGGTCCTTAATCAATATTGAATTTTTATGAAAACCCGTGCCATTACCGGCTTCTTCTTTGTTATTGTGATGCTGGCCTCGGTTTTAACCGGCCAATACGTTTTTGACGTTTTTTACTTTTTGCTGGCCGGCTTTTGCTTATGGGAGTTTTACGGGCTGCTTAAAAAAAGCGGTATAGGGCCAAGTTTAGCCTCGGGCTTTATCAACGCAACCGCTATTTATGTAGTGTTTATGCTGGCTGTGAAAGATCCTGAACTTGGCAAGTTGATAATGCTATTACCGGTAACACTTGCCGCTATATTTATTCAGGAGCTTTATAAAACTTCCGAAAAGCCTTTCACCAATGTCGCGTATACATATATCGGACTTATTTATGTTATAATTCCATTCTCTGTCTTCCACGCGCTGGGTTATATTAACGGAACTTTTAACTTTCATATCCCACTATCGTTCCTGCTGATGCTTTGGGCCAATGATACCGGCGCATACCTGGTGGGAAGTAAAATGGGCAGGACCAAACTTTTTGAGCGCCATTCCCCTAAAAAAACCTGGGAAGGTTTTATTGGCGGTATCCTGATAACCGTTGGCGTGGCATTTATACTTAATCACTACTATACAGACCTGGCGCTGCAGCACCTGATTGGCATGGCGCTTATCATTAGTATTGTGGGTACCGCGGGCGACTTAGTAGAATCAATGCTTAAACGCAGCCTGAATGTAAAGGACTCCGGGGGTATATTACCGGGACACGGCGGACTGCTCGACAGGTTTGACGGACTGCTTATGGCCGCACCAATTGTATACGCATACCTATACTTTGTTACAAATGCTTAGTTTTGCATAAAATTTATTTCAATGACTTTTCATAAAGAGGGATACACTTCACTGGCACTTTGCATTCTTTTCATATTTGTTTTGAATGCGGCCATTCAATTTTATTTTCCGCAGGCAACTGTGTTTAAGTGGATAATTTACATCTTATCGTTTCTGCTGTTTGTAACCATAGTTCAATTTTTCCGCAGCCCAAACCTGCTTATTACGCAGGACGAAAAAGTGGTGCTCTGCCCAGCCGATGGTAAGGTGGTAGTAATTGAAGAGACCAACGAGCCGGAATTTTTAAAAGATAAACGCATCCAGGTATCAGTATTCATGTCACCGGTTAATGTGCACGTTAACCGCAACCCTATTAGCGGCGTGGTAAAATATTTTAAATATCACCCGGGCAAATACTTGGTAGCATGGCACCCCAAGTCGTCAACAGAGAACGAACGTACCACTGTAGTTACCGAAACTAAAACAGGTCAGCAGGTATTGTTCAGGCAAATTGCAGGTGCGCTTGCCCGACGCATTGTATGGTACGTAAAAGAAGGCGATAAGGTAGAGCAGGGCGAACAGTTTGGCTTTATCAAATTTGGATCAAGGGTTGATGTGTTCTTGCCCCTGGGATCAAAAATTAATGTAGAGATAGGCGAAGTAGTTAAAGGCGGAACAACCGTACTGGCAGAGCTTCCGGCTTAAATAGAATTTATTTAGAGAATTTCTAAAAGCTTTCGGCTAATAACCGAAAGCTTTTTTGTTTGCGATTTTAAGCGGCATCAAAAAAACCATCAAACACAAAAAAGCCTTTCTGAAATTCAGAAAGGCTTTATATACTTTATAAAAGTAAATTACTTTACTATACGTTTTGCTTTGATACGTGCTGCTTTACCGGTAAGTTCGCGCAGGTAGAACAATTTAGCGCGACGTACTTTACCAAAGCTGTTCACTTCAACTTTATCAATGTTTGGTGAGTTAGCAGGAAAGATACGCTCAACACCTATACCGTTAGAAACTTTACGCACGGTAAACGTTTCAGAAACGCCTGTGCTGTTACGTTGGATAACAACGCCCTGGTAAACCTGGATACGCTCTTTGTTACCTTCTCTGATTTTATAGTGTACGCTTACAGTATCGCCTGCTTTGAAAGACGGAAGATTGTTAACTGTTACTGTTTGCTCTTCGACAAATTTTATTAAATCCATGATTTTAAGCTCTTAAAGCGACTTTTAGTCCCCTAAAAATCGGATTGCAAGTATAGGGATTATTTTTGAGAATTAAAAAACGATTTTAAAAAATTCCACAATTTGTGTTTTATTAACAAAAGGCCTCAAATTGTGAGTGATTTTAATTACTCTAACAGATCAGGCCGACGTTGTTTCGTGCGTTCCACAGCCTGATCAAAGCGCCATTTTTCAATTTCACCTGCGTGGCCGCTTAATAGTATATCGGGTACTTTGTGACCGTTCCAGTCTGCCGGGCGCGTGTAAACCGGGGCATCCAGCAAGCCATCCTGAAAAGAATCAGAAAGCGCAGATGTTTCGTCATTCAGCACGCCGGGTATCAATCGCACTACTGCATCTACCAAAACCGCTGCCGGCAGCTCGCCGCCTGAAAGTACATAGTCGCCTATAGAGATCTCGCGGGTAACGTAAATGTCGCGGATGCGCTGGTCTATGCCTTTATAATGCCCGCAAAGAATGATAATGTTCTTTTTAGAGGAAAGTTGATTGGCTATTGGCTGGTTAAGCGTTTCGCCATCGGGTGTCATAAAGATCACCTCATCATATTCCCGTTCACTTTTTAGCTTTTCAATACAGGCGGCAAAAGGCGCAATGCCCATTACCATACCGCTGCCACCGCCGTAAGGGTAGTCGTCTACACTTTTCTGCTTATTGGTGGCGTAGTCGCGCAGATTATGAACATGTATCTCGCTGATGCCTTTTTTTTGCGCCCGCAGTAAAATTGAGTGAGCAAAAGGACTTTCCAACAAACCCGGCAATACAGAGATGATATCAAAACGCATGGGGCAAAGATAGGTTTTTTGTGATAGTCGGGAAGTAGAGCCAGGAATCAAGACAAACCAGATTAACATCTTGATTCTTGGCTCTTGATTCCTGAATCTAATATCACACTTTCCAATCCGGCGATACCGCGATTCTGCACTGAATTATCCAGCGGTGGCCAAAGGGGTCTGTAAACTCGCCCTGCCTGTAACCATATTCAAAATCAGTTACGGGCATATGCAAAACGGCTCCTGCCGTAATGGCCTGGTTAAATACCGCGTGCACATCATCAACAAATAATCCTATACTTACAGTGCCGCCTCTTGCTTTATCCGGCGGAATTGTACCGCTGAATTGGGTGATCTCATGCAGATGAAACAATGCACCATCAATAGTAAGTTCGGCAACATGAATACTGCCATCATCATTTCTTAAACAGAAATTTTCACTGGCGTTAAGGGCGTTTTTATAGAAATTAATATCCGTTGTTCCGTTGGGAATGGCCAACATAGGCGCGAAAGCTATTATTGTTTTCATAAAATGGTTTTTAACAATAGTTAATCATTGCCATCCAGCATAAAAACCTCTTCTACCGGTTTATTAAATACTTTGGCAATTTTTAGCGCCAGCACCGTTGAAGGTACGTATTTATTACTTTCGATAGTATTTATTGTTTGCCGGGATACGCCTATCAGGTCGGCTAATTCGCCTTGGGTTATGTTTTTAATGGCGCGTTCAACGCGTATATTATTTTTCATGGCCTTACTCTCTATGTTTAAGCTGACTGTTCGCCTGATATATTACCCACCTGAAACGGATAATAAAAAACAATAGCGGTGTAAATATAAAGTGTGCTGCAATGCCGATAAACATATGCCAATTGGTTATTAATACTATACAAATAATTAAACCTATATAATTAAAATAGATAGACCATTGTAACGAGTCAAGGCGTAACTGGGCTATGTGTTCGTCCTCTATCTTTTCTTTGGTAAAGGCTATCAGCAATAAGCCGCAGATCAGCGTTAACAAAATAATGTCAGTTACCAATTCGCGAAAGTCGGTTTTGCCGGCAACCGAATGGTGATGCAAAGCAACCATATGCGCGTCCAAAAAAACGTGTATAAGCGAAATTGCAACCCCGATTATAAACAGCACAACACCATATTTGCGCCAGGGATAAGGGAATAAAAAACGTGATTTCATTTTTGTAAAGTTTGATTTACCAAATGTAAAATAAACTTTACAAATGTCAAGTATATTTGACAATTTGTTTTTTAATCCAGATAAATCTCCAGTAAACCATCCGGCAAATCAACCATAACAATCTCCTTAACTACATCTATTCCTTTAACGGTTGCTTCGTTTAGTGGGAAAAGCACCTCGCAGCCTTTATAGGTAACGGCTGCTATTAGTTGTTGAGGATATTCGTGTATGGCGGTAATCACTCCAAGTTCGCCTTCGTTTTCGTCTACAGCTGTAAAGTCTATCAAGTCTTTTAAGGTGAAATCGCTTTTTCTCTTTTTTGGTTTAAGTTTATTGGGCAGATAGATGTCCTTTTTTACTAGGATTGATGCTTTTTCAATGGTATCCACATCCTCCAGGTACAGGTAGGCGGAGTTTTTTTGATTGTACTTTATGGATTCAACGAAGTAAGGTGCCAGCTTACCGCCTACTTCGATAAACAGGGCATTGAAGTTGATGTCGTCCAACCCGTCAAAATCAACATACAGCTGCATTTCGCCTTTAAGGCCCTTGGTTTTAAGCACACTGCCTATCCTGAAATGATCTTCTATCTTCATACCGAATTTACTCTTTAAATATTTGTGTCATTGCGAGGCACGAAGCAATGACAACCGATTATTATCTAAACAACAATGGCGAAGATCCTCTTGGATGCTTCGCCATTGTATTTGAAACAAGTTCAAAAAAATTATTCTGCGCCTTCTTCGGTTTCAGCAGCAGCTTCAGTTTCTGTAGCGGCTTCAGTTTCTTCAACAGCCGGAGCTTCTTCTTCAACTTCTTCGGCAACCGGAGTGTTCTTAGCAGCAATAGCAGCAGCTTTATCAGCATTACGTTTAGCTTCAGCAGCTAAAGCAGCTTTACGTGCTTCATCTTTTGCAGAAACTAAATCTGATTTTTTACCGGTGATCTTTCCGTCTTTTTGATCGGTCCATGCTGCAAATTTCTCGTCAGCTTGTTCCTGGGTTAAAGCGCCTTTTTTAACGCCGCCCTCTAAGTGTTTTTTGTATAAAACGCCTTTGTAAGACAAAATTGCACGACAAGTATCAGTTGGCTGTGCGCCGTTGTTTACCCAATCAAGAGTTTTTTCAAAATTAATGTCAATTGTTGCAGGGTTGGTGTTTGGGTTATATGAACCTATACGCTCAATAAAACGACCATCGCGAGGTGCGCGTGCGTCTGCCACTACAATGTAGTAAAAAGGTTTTCCTTTTTTACCGTGTCTTTGCAATCTGATCTTAGTTGCCATTTCTTATTCTTTTTTATGTGTCCAACATTCCCCCGGAGTTTCTTTCAGCGGGGACGCAAAGGTAAGAAAATTTATTTTATATTTTAATTAACGTTTAGCTTATTTTATTTGATTCTGAACGCATTAGTGTTTGATGACTTCTATCAGTATTTCCTTTATTTAAGAAACATTTAATATTGCATCCTGTTAAGGTAAGAAAACTAAAAATATGAAATGGTTCGGCGGTAAGCAAAGTAGCGACTACGAAGAGAGCAGCGGCGGCGGCCGCGGAATGTTATTTGGCGGAGGTATACTTGGCTTAATTGGCGCTGCCATCTATTTCTTTACCGGTATTGACCCCGGTCAGATCTTAAATCAATCCGGCAATTCCGACCAAATAATTACACAACCCGGCGCCAGCGATAGTCGCGAAAAACAATTTGCGCGTGTGATATTTGAAGGTACAACCATAGTTTGGGACAGCCTTTTCAATACCATGGGCCAGCAATACGAGCACCCAATTTTACATGTTTTTACTGATGAGGTAAATGCCGAAGGCTGTGGGTACGCATCGTCAGCAACAGGGCCATTCTACTGCCCTGCTAATGGACGGGTTTATTTAGACCTTTCATTTTTTCAGGAACTTGCCAACAAATTTGGCGCTCCCGGCGAAGCGGCAAGCGCTTACGTAATAGCGCACGAAGTTGGCCATCACGTTCAAAACCTGATGGGAACATCCGCAAAAATGGATGCCGCACGTAACCGAATGAGCGAAACGGAATATAATAAACTCTCGGTTAAACTGGAGCTGCAGGCAGATTTTTATGCTGGCGTTTGGGCGCATTACCAGGCGCTTAATCACCACAATAATATTGTAATTGAGCGGGCGGATATCGATTCTGCATTAAACGCTGCCAACCAGATTGGCGATGACAGGTTGCAGCAGCAATACCAGGGCCGTGTTACACCGGATAGTTTTACCCACGGCAGTAGTGCACAACGCATGTATTGGTTTAAAAGAGGTTTTGACACCGGCGACCTGCGCAAAGGAGATACTTTTGCCAATGATGAGAATGAGTAAAATCGATTGCGTCACATTTTCCCTTTATTGCAATAATATTTTACTTTAGCTGAATGTATAGCCCGCGGAATTTTTTCGGAATAATTCTTTTTGCTTGTGTAGCCCTATGGTATGGCTGCTCGCCTAAAGTAGTACAGCCACCAAAAGCTGTGCAACCGCCCGATGTGCCGCCCGTACCTTTGGTCGCCAAAAAATATGAGACCACTGATAAGTTTTATACTACCAAAGCGGATTCATTATTAAATATTCTCAAGCAACAAACACCTGCAATGCTTTATGATAGTACGGGCGCTATCGCGGTACCTTCTGAGTGGGTTGGTTCGGTGAATTTCGGTATTCGCAAAGCTAATTTTGTGATACTGCATTACACCGCGCAGGATTCTGTACAGCAAACCTTAAACACTTTTACTGTGCTGCGCACCGAAGTAAGTGCCCATTACGTTATTGGCAAGGATGGTAAAATATTCCATATGGTGAATGACTATCTGCGATCAAACCATGCCGGTGCGGGTAAGTGGGGCGGCGTTACGGATATGAACAGCAGTTCAATAGGTATTGAGATAGACAATACAGGCACCGAGCCTTTTACTGATGCCCAGGTAAATAGCCTCCTGCTTTTATTGGCTCAGCTAAAAAAGGCATATAATATACCAACTGCCAATTTTATTGGTCACCAGGATTATGCTCCAAAAAGAAAATCTGATCCCGGATCGTTATTCCCCTGGAAAAAACTAGCTGATAACGGCTTTGGTCTTTGGAGCGATACAGTAGTGGTGCCCGCGCCGCCAAACTTTGATTATGCTACCGCATTACGTATAATCGGCTACGATACATCCAACCTCACCGCGGCTATTGTTGCCTTTAAGCGCCATTTTGTACAGCAAGACAGCAACCCGATAATGAGCGAGCTTGATTTGAATGTGCTGTATAACGTTTACAGGAAATTTTAGCCCCTAACCCCCTAAAGGGGGAACGATAGTTTGCTAACCGGCTTCAATAATAAAGGCCACTTTGTGAAGTGACCTTTATTTTATGCTCCCCCTTTAGGGGGCTGGGGGGCTTTCCATCCATCCTTCAACGTTACCGTGCGGTTAAACACCAGCTTATCGTCGGTTGAAAGTTTATCTAAAGTAAAATACCCTTTGCGGATAAACTGGTAACCTCTACCGGCTTCGGCGGTTGCAAGGTCTTGTTCTATGTAGGCGTTCGGAATAATGGTTAAACTTTCTGGGTTGATATAATCTTTAAAGTCACCCTCCTCGTTTGATGGGTCTTCCACCTTAAACAAACGATCATACAAACGCACCTCGGCAGTTTTTGCATGTGGTACACTCACCCAATGGATGGTGCCTTTTACATTTACCCCGCTGGTGTCATGACCCGACTTGGAGTTAGGTAGGTAGATACAATGTATTTCTGTAACATTGCCATCGGCATCCTTTTTAAAGGATTCGCATGTTACTATATAAGCGTTTTTCAAGCGTACGCTCAAGCCAACACCCAAACGAAAGAACTTTTTAGGCGGCTCCTCCATAAAATCCTCGCGCTCTATCCATAGTTCATTACTGAATGGGATATCACGCCCGCCGTCGCCACCCTCAACTTCGGGGTTGTTTTCGCCGTGCATAGTTTCGGTTTCGCCTGCGGGATAGTTGGTTATAACCAGTTTTATCGGATCAAGCACTGCCATACGGCGCCAGGCTGTCTTGTTCAGGTCCTCGCGGATGCAGAACTCCAACAGACTAAAGTCTATCATGTTTTCGCGTTTGGCTACGCCGATGCGCTCGCAAAACTCGCGGATGGAAGCGGCGGTATAACCCCTACGGCGCAAACCGCTAATGGTTGACATACGCGGGTCATCCCAACCATCAACATGCTTTTCATTCACTAACTGCATCAGCTTGCGCTTGCTCATTACAGTGTAAGTGATGTTTAAACGGGCAAATTCATATTGCTTGCTTGGGAAGATACCCAGTTGCTCAATAAACCAGTTATACAAGTCGCGGTGCGGGATAAACTCCAGCGTACATATGGAATGTGTTATATTCTCAATTGCATCCGATTGACCATGCGCGAAATCATACATCGGGTAAATGCACCATTTATCGCCCGTACGGTGATGATGCGCGTGTTTTATGCGGTACATCAACGGATCGCGCAGGTGCATATTAGGCGCGGCCAGGTCAAGCTTGGCGCGCAATACTTTTGCACCATCAGGATATTTACCATCCTTCATTTCGGCAAACAGCTGCAAGTTTTCTTCTACACTGCGGCTGCGGTATTGATTAGGTGTACCCGGCTCGGTTGGCGTTCCTTTTTGAGCCGCTATTTCTTCGGCGCTGCTGTCATCAACATAGGCCAGGTCTTTTTTTATCAGTGCTACCGCAAAATCATATAATTGATCAAAATAGTCTGACGCGTACAACTCATTGGCCCACTCAAAGCCCAGCCAGCGTACGTCATCTTTTATGCTTTCAACATACTCAGTGTCCTCAGTAACGGGGTTGGTATCGTCAAAACGCAGGTTGGTTTTGCCGTTATATTTATTGGCCAGGCCAAAGTTAAGGCAGATGGATTTAGCATGACCAATATGCAGATAGCCATTAGGCTCTGGCGGAAAACGGGTTAACACCCTGCCGCCGTGCTTGCCTGCACTTAAATCCTCTTCAACTATTTCTTCTATAAAGTTTAATGATCTCTCTTCGCTCATATTGCAGCAAAAGTAACCTTTTTAGCCGAAAGGGTAAAGACTGATGCTTTATCAGGGTGAAACTTAATGAACCGATGAATAAATGCGCCCGGTAAACGGTAGAGGTGGGTGGCTCTGAGCCGGGGTGAGCCACCATGAGCCCTGTGAGCCACCGTGAGCCACCCGCAAGATTTTGTCAGCACTTTGGTGGATTGAGCTGATTTCACTCGCTTTAAGGATTGCAAGCATCAATTGATTTTGTATTTTTAGCCCTATTAAAGCCTTATCATGAAAAAGCTTATTTTCCTTCTGGCCTTTTTGCCCGTGCTTGCGATGGGTCAAAACAACGGCGTTTACCAGGATTACTTCGAAAAAGTTAGAGACCTTTCTACAGCCATTAAAATAAATGGTCAGTTAAGCGTACTGCAAGTTAATACGGATAACGAAAATTATGATGTAGTAGCTATAAACGATAAAATGCAGATGGTTTGGCGTACACCAATGGCAGGTTATGCTATGGCGGTTGCCAAATTTAAAGGTAAGATAATTGCCATTGCTGCAACCGATCACTCCGCTATGCTGGGTAAAAACAATATTTATAAAGCAGTGATTATTGACCCCGCCAACGGGAAAATTGTAACCACCAAAACCATTTACGAGGGCGCGCCCGAATACATGGATTTCCCGGAAATACTGATCAGCAAAGATAATTTTTGGGGCATAGGCGTAAGGCAGAGCACCTTTAAACGCCAACTGCACGTGGCCGCGCCCAGTATATTCGCGCTCATTTCCTTATCAAAGTTCGATAAACAATACCATGACACCAAGGACCTGAATGTTTTTCAGTATGATGAAAGCCTGAATGTTATAAATACATTCAAGCCCGAAGTTTTACCAACAGCTACCTATGCAGGTATGCAAGTAAACGAGGCCGGCGATGTTTTTGTAGCCTGGTTTAGCGATGGTAAGAACAAAGGAAACGATGGCGGAGTTAATATACACCGGTATGAATATGGGAAAAAACAACAAGCAGGAACTATAAAAGCTGACATTGGGTTACGATCAGAACTTTTTTCTGCTGTTGATGCTATTCAATTCACTACATCGTCTGCTAACCGGTCAAAGATCTACCTCGGGCTCTTTTATACCAACCTCAATAAAGACCTTGAGTTAGGCATTGGCACCTTTGATTTGGCCAACGGGCAAAAAAAGTTTGTTACCGAAGTTTTTGACCGCGCTCACTTTAAAGCTATTGAAAAGGAGTATGTTGAATTTAACAATGACCTGCACAACTTAGATTTAGGACGCTCATTGCAGGTGCGGTGTTTTGAAGAGGTAAACGGAGCCTTGGTAATGGCTGCGACATCGCGTGGTGCCCAATCATCCGCTATAAATAGCTCTGGGATGTGGGTGACCGAGTTGGGGATACTTATTCATGTATACGATCCCGCGCTGACACTAAAGTACCGGCAATTTGTGCCCTGCGGGTATTCGTACCCTAGCCGGCGGATACCAATTGCTTATATTTTTACTAACACAGGCAAATTGCACATCCTCGCTTCAGACAAAACAGGGGCAAATACTATGAACGCGCTTTATTCAGTGCTCGACCTGCAAAGCGGCAAATGGAACAAAATGGAGCGCCTGTCAAAAAAGAAAATTGACAACAGCGCTTATGCAGATGGCGGTGCCACCTTATGGTTTGATAACTTTTTCTATGTACCCTATCTTGAACCAAAAGGCTTTACGGGAACTAAGTACAATGTAAGCTATCAGCAGAATAGTTATTAAAATAACGCGGAATACTGTACTATACCAAACTTACCTCAACAACAAGCATTAAAAAAGCCCTTGTTTTTGGCAAGGGCTTCATCTTTTCTTTAATCCCACCAGGTTTCGCCTGGCACCATGTATTTTTCTTTAACCAGTTTTTCATTAAGCGTAATGCCGAGACCCGGTTTACCGTTAAATTGCAGGTAGCCGTCTTTTAACATGTCAATACCATAACCCAATACTTCGGGGTCGCCGTTACAGCTTTTTCCATCCTGGTTTATCGCCTGGTTCATAAAGGCTTCGTGGCCAACAAACTCGCGTACAGTTGCTGCCCAATGTGCCGAAGCGATTGTAGCTACCGGTCCGGCCACATTATGTGTTACTACCGGGATAAAATAGGTTTCGGCCATATCGGCTATCTTCTTCGCTTCCAGTAAGCCGCCGGTCATAGATACATCTATCTCAATTTTATGTACCGCGCCGTTTACAATAAACGGGCGGAAATCGTCGCGGGTATACAGGTTTTCTCCGGTTAATATCGGCACCGGCGACTGCTGGGTAAGCCGTACCCATTGTTCGTTATAAGCGAATGGCAGCGGGTCTTCCAGCCACCATGGCTTCATAGGCGCAACGGCATGGGCTAAGCGTAAGGCGCTGTCAAGATCCATTTCCCAATGTGTATGCACAACAATTTCAAAATCGGGACCTACAGCATCGCGCACGTTTTGAAAGCCACGTGCGTTACGCTCCACCTCGTTATTGGATAACATACGGTTATCCAACCGTTCCCAGTTCTGATCGCGGATATAGTCAACCTTAGCTGCGGTTAATTTCCATTGCTTCATTTTAGCAGCATATTCTGCGCATGAGTCTTTGCTCAGCAAATCGCGGGGGCGGGTGGTGCAATAAGCACGAACTTGTTTACGGTGCGCACCGCCGCCTAATATATTATGAACCGGCTGATCGGCCAGTTTACCCAGGATATCCCACAGCGCCATCTCTACCCCTGTTATGGCATGTTGAGGGATGCCGTGGTTGCCACCGTAGTAGGATGTACGGGTGCTCATTTTAAATAATAAGCGTTCCAATTCGTATGGATCCTGCCCCATTAATATGGGTTTATAAACCGAATTAATGATGTCTTTTGCACCAAAGCTGTTCTCGTCATGATGGCACTCGCCGATGCCGATTACACCTGCGTCGGTTTCAATCTTAACCAGCAAGCTTGGCCTGAAACCGATTTTAGTACGAAGGGTTTTAATGTTAGTGATCTTTACCTTGCGAACATTGGGCGATGCCATCAGATCAAGATAGGGCATAAACACTGCTGCCGCGCCGGCAACAGCCATCTTTTGGATAAAGCTGCGTCTTCTCATTAGAATAAACGATAATAATATATAATTGGTTAGCGGCCTGATGGACAGACCCGATAGCCAAATATATTATTTATTGTTGAAAGGAAAAGCTAATTTTTGTGAGCCCCTTAATTACTTTTCAGCTCTGATGCCTGATGCTTTTTGTTAAGAAGCTTTTGAAGTTTAGAAGCTAAAATAGATGACCCTGCACCAATAAGCGCTCCGGCGAATACATCACTTGGATAATGGACGCCTAAATGTAAACGCGAATATCCAACAGCTGTTGCATAGGTATAAGATGGAACGATTACATACCATTTTGGGAAAGCTATACTGAGTGAAGTAGCTGTAGCAAAGGCTACTGAGGTGTGGCCGGATGGGAAAGACGGATCGTTACCCTCCGCTTTACCATAAATAAGGTTAGGGTAAGCTTCGAAAGGGCGTTGCCGTTTAATGGTATACTTTAATACCGTTGCCGCACCCTCGTTAAGCACCAGCGCTCCCGCCATCTGCACGCCCTTCCAGGTAAGTTCTTTATTGTGCCCGGCAAGGCCGGTAACAATTACGGTGACGGGCGCCGTTACAGCCAATACAGAAACTGATGAGGATAGGTCTCTCCAGGCTGCATCAGAACTGGAGGGAGGGCCATTAATGCTGTTAAGTATTCTAAGGTCAAGGCTCTGTGCATTGCCAATGTGGGCAACTGACACCAGCAGCAAACTCAACAAAAATGATAGAAACGCACGCATTCCTACAAGAAATGATCGAAAGTATCGCTTCTGATACCTAAACGCAGAGTTTCCAATGGGATCACGTCATTAGGAGCAATATTGCCCAAACTTACATTGGCACCCACCAGTTTAATGAACCAAACCTGCTGCGGTTTTTGCGGAGCTTCCCAGATTATGGTTTGCTCAGGTATTTGGGTGAGTATCTCGTCTACCAAACCCTGGCGCACCTCGCCTGAGTCGCGGTAGATGCCAACGTTGCCACTTTCGCGGGCCTCGGCAATAACCTTCCATGATCCGGCTTCTATTTCGGCCTTCATCAGTTGGATCCATTTGTAAGGGGCGAATATCTTTTGCACATCCTTTGAGCCAACTTCGGATATTACGGTTACTTGTTTAGAGAGCTCGGTAATATATTTACACTTTTCTTCGTGTGTTATTTCGATAGATCCATCAGATACTTCGGCATAAGCCAGCCCATATTTATCCAGCAGGCGGCGATAATCATCAAATTGCCCGCGTACTATCATCGCCTCAAATAAAGTCCCACCAAAATAAACGGGGATGCCGGCATCCTTATAAAGCTTAAGTTTTTGATCCAGATTAGGCGTAACATATGATGTGGCCCATCCCAGTTTCACCATATCGGTATATGTCCCGGCCACTTCAATAAAATTCTCCACCTCGCGTAAACTAAGGCCCTTATCCATTACCATGGTTATACCGCTCTCCCTCGGCTTTTGCACTCTATCCGGAAGATTATTGATGGTGTAATTCATAAAAAACAACGTGTAGTTTGAGCTATACGCGGTAAAAGTCATAAAAAAAACTAAAACCCGAAAGAAGTTTTAGTTTAATTTATGTCAGCATAGCAAAATGCGCTACCTGCTGTAACGGTTAATAATATCTAATATCACCTTATTTTCCTGCAACTGAGGCAGGTAATCAAATAATATGTAATGCTTCTCCGGATCGGCAGACAGGGCCGATTCCAGATAATTAAGCGCCTCGTTATATTCGCCTTTAGCAAACAAATAAGCCACCATGCGATAGTATAGTTCCGCCGCATCGGGGTTATTTTTAATTGCCTCGGCCATAACTTCAATTGCACTGGTAAGCCTTGTTTGCTCGTATAAAATAGACGAGTAATCCAGCCAGGCATCAACATCAATAGGATTAAGCTCAACCACCTTTTCGTAAGCGGCTTCTGCTTCTGCCAAATGGCCCAGTTTATACTCAGCATCGGCTATGGCAAACCAATAATCGGCATTGGCGATATCCAGATCGAGCGCCTTTTTATAAAAATGCAAAGCCTCAAAATAGCGTTCCTCAAAGTCAAGCGTTACGCCAATACCAAACCAGGCATCAGATAACTTAGGGTCCATCTTAACCGATTTTTTGTAGAAAACCCGCGCATCATCCATTTGCTCCAGCTTCTCGTAACATTCGCCAATGGCGCAATAGGTATCGGCATTGGGTTGCTCGTACTCAAAAGTATGGCGATAAACCTCAATGGCCTCAGCATATTTCTCCAGGTTAACCAAGGCGTTGCCTTTATTAAAGTAAGCCGACGCGAAGTTATCCTTTATTAAGATAGCATAGTCGTAAGCATCAATAGCTTTTTCAAACAGGCTCAGTTTGGTAAAGGCGTTGCCTAAATTATACCATGCCGCATAGCTGTAGGGCTCGTTATCAATATATTGCTGATAAAATTGAACACTCTCAGCCTGGTTATCCAATACATCATAACAGAAAGCCAGTTCGTACAGGGCATCCTGGTTCTCCATGTTTTGCTTAAGACAAAGCTTTAAGTACGTTATGGACGTTTCGTAATCGCCCATGTTTTGGTATACGTAGGCAATGTGCAGCAATATTTCGTCGGTTTCCTCGGCAAGCTCAAGGGCTTTTTCGTAGTTCTCTAAAGCTTCGGTAAAACGCTCCATGCCTTCGTAAATATTACCGCGGATGATATAAATATCCGGATCGGAAGCCTCCAGCATGGCAGCTTTATCCAGCGCAGCAAAAGCATCGTCAACCTTGTTGGCTATCACCAACAGCTGGGCCTGCTTTATCAAGAAAACGGCGGCAAAAGGGTGCTGACTAATTGCATACTCTGCAACTTGCAAGGCCCGGGCGGGGTCGTTCTTTTCGATGTAGTAATCGATAATGTTCTCAAACGCCTGGGCATCAAAAAAGTACTGGTCCTGATTGCGAATCATTTCCTCGTACCGCTCTACCGAAAACTTTGGATCCTCAGTAAAGCCAAATTCAAATTCTTCTTCCATTCAATAGCGTTTTCAGAACATTCCTTCCTAACGTACAATTTTTAGGTTGTATATTAAGTTTTAGTTGTGTTTAAATTACTAGTTAAAACCTTCGTTAATGCAATTAAGTTTTCAACATACAAACATTGGCTAACAGCTGCAATTGCAATTAGTTGATTATTAATCAGAAAGCATTTGCGGCGGCAATGAGGCGGGATAAACTGTAATTGCCTTAAAAGATTTTTAACTTTGATCAAATCTACAAAATATGAACATCAATATTAGCGATACGCTGAAACATTTACATATAGATGTTATTAGTGAGGCTTTCAGCACGGGGAGTAAATGGGGTAGCAGCAATGGTGCCGAAGTTAAAACAGTAATATCGCCGGTTGATGGAAAACCCATTGCCTCAGTAAAGATGGCTATGCCAGCCGATTATGAAGCGGTTGTTAAACAAGCGCATATCGCCTTTAAAACATGGCGCACAGTACCAGCACCCAAGCGCGGAGAGATAATCAGACAAATAGGCGAAGCGCTCCGCCAAAACAAACGGCACCTGGGTGTTTTGGTATCCTACGAAATGGGTAAAAGCCTGCAGGAAGGCCTTGGCGAGGTACAGGAAATGATAGACATTGCCGATTTTGCCGTTGGCCTGAGCAGGCAGTTACATGGCCTTACCATGCACTCTGAACGGCCACTGCACCGCATGTATGAGCAATATCATCCCTTAGGGGTGGTAGGCATTATATCGGCCTTTAATTTCCCGGTGGCGGTATGGGCTTGGAACGCCATGCTGGCCTGGGTTTGTGGCGATGTTTGCGTTTGGAAGCCATCAGAAAAAACACCTCTAACGGCCATTGCCTGTCAGCATATTGCGCAGGCAGTTTTCGCGGCTAACGGTGTTGAGGAAGGGGTTTCCTGCGTTGTTATTGGCGATAGAAATATTGGTGAATTGATGGCAAACGATACCCGCCTGCCATTAATATCAGCAACCGGCTCTACCCGCATGGGTAAGGCGGTAGGTGCTGCGGTGGGCGCACGGCTGGGCCGCAGTTTGTTGGAACTGGGCGGCAACAACGCCATTATCATCACAGAAAATGCCGACCTCGATATGGCCCTGATAGGCGCGGTATTTGGCGCAGTGGGCACTGCCGGGCAGCGTTGTACCAGTACCCGCAGGCTGATTATCCATGAAAGCGTTTATGATGCCTTTAAGCAAAAACTGATCAACGCTTATGGACAGATCCGCATTGGCAACCCGTTGGATGAAAACAACCATATGGGGCCGTTAATAGACCACGACGCGGTTGATGCTTATTTAGCATCCATTGAGGCGTGCAAAGCCGAAGGCGGCCGCTTTCTTGTGGAAGGCGGCAAACTTGACAGCGAGGCATACGCATCCGGTTGTTATGTAAAACCCTGCATTGCCGAGGTGGAAAATCATTACAAAATTGTACAGCATGAAACGTTTGCTCCGATTTTGTATCTTATAAGATATAGAACCATTGATGAGGCAATTGCTATGCAGAATGGCGTGCCGCAGGGCTTATCATCAGCTATTATGACCAACAATTTGCGCGAGGCCGAAACATTTTTGTCGGTAGCAGGTTCAGATTGTGGCATTGCCAACGTTAATATAGGCACTTCGGGGGCTGAGATTGGCGGCGCTTTTGGTGGTGAGAAGGATACAGGCGGGGGACGGGAGTCGGGCTCTGACGCGTGGAAGGTTTATATGCGCAGGCAAACTAATACCATTAACTACTCAACAAATTTACCCCTGGCGCAGGGGATAAAGTTTGATCTGTAGCTGAGTGCGTGTTTCACAAAATATATGAAACAAATGAAACGATTGAAACACTTTTTTTTGTAATATATTGATTACTATAGATTTATAGTTTTGAGGTGAAACAAAATGAAACTACTTTTAAGTCAGTAAGATTAGCTGTAATTTATACGTAAGTTACTATTTATCAGAAGATTGTAAAAACAGCGAATTTGCGCATTAGGTGAAACACTAATTATCCATAACGATGGGTTTAAAACCCATCGCTATGAAGCCGAATTGTTCTTTATAAACCTATCACCATGATTTAACCATTTTTAAATATATTACGCCAAATTTTAAAATAGATGAGCAGTTTCAAAAAATATATGGTCGGGCCGGTATTGTTCGGTGCGCTTTTAACAAGTTTTAGCGCCTTTGCGCAGCTGGCACCTAAAGCGGATGCACCCAAAAACTGGCATACGCTTGATCTTAAAACCGATGGCTACTACGGCATCAGCTTAAACCAGGCCTACAAACTGGTGCAGGGCAAAAAAAGCAAAACGGTTGTTATGGCTACTATTGACAGCGGTGTTGATACCGCGCAGAACGACCTGAAAAGCATCCTTTGGCTAAACACCAAAGAAATACCGGGCAACGGAATAGACGATGACAAGAATGGCTACATTGATGACATACACGGCTGGAACTTTTTAGGCGGCCCGGGCGGCAAATGCGATTATACCGAAACCACCGAGGAGGTGCGCGAATACAATCGCCTTAAACCTAAATACGGCAACCTTACCGCGGCTCCGGCAAATGATGCCAAGGGCTACGCGTATTGGTTAAAGGTGAAAGCGACGCATGATGAAACGGTGCAAAAATCGGATGCTGAATTGAAGCAGTATTCGCCTATGTTGAACGCCCTGATGGTTACCAGCGGGTATTTAAAGCGCCAACTTAAACTGGATGCATCAGGAACGTTTAAAAAAGCGGACGTAGAAAAAATTAATAACGTGGCCAATGATACCATTGCACAAAGCAAGGGCATTTGGATGCAGATATTTGAGCAACAAGGCGGCGATGAAGACAACGGCAAAATAATAAAAGAGCTGAGCGATTACATGGCCAAGCTGAACAACGATATTAACCCCGACCTAACAGCACGTAAAACCATTGTAGGCGATGATCCGGACGTTTGGGAAACCAAATCATACGGCAGCGGTCTGCTTAAATTTCCGGATGCTTCGCATGGTACAGGCGTTGCCGGTTTAATGGCCGCCGCCCGTGGCAACGGCTATGGCATTGATGGCGTTGCCGATAACGCGCGCATTATAGCCATTAAAGCTGTACCCAATGGCGACGAATATGATAAAGATATTGCCAAAGCGATCCGTTATGCCGTTGATAATGGCGCTAAAGTGATCAATATGAGCTTTGGTAAAAAACTGTCGCCACATAAGGATTGGGTTGATGCCGCTTTTAAATATGCTGCTTCGAAAGATGTATTATTGGTGCAGGCATCGGGCAACGACAACCAGGATATGGACACAAAACCACAGTTCCCTAATGATACTTTTGAAGACGGCTCATCGTCAGATTCGCCTAACGTGATCTGTGTGGGTGCATCAGGTGCCAGGAAAGATGAAACGCTGGCCGCAACCTTTAGCAACTACGGCAAAAAGAATGTGGATGTTTTTGCACCGGGTGCAAAAGTCACTTCAATTGATAGCGACGCTGAATTTAATACCGCCGACGGCACCAGCTTTGCCTCGCCAATTGTAGCGGGCATTGCAGGCTTAATATTAGAGTATTATCCAACACTTAGCGCACGTCAGCTAAAGCAAGTCATTTTACAATCGGCTACGCCACTTACCGGCACCATGGTGCTTAAACCCGGCAGTCAGGCAGATAAAGTTGATTTTACTAGCCTTTCAAAAACCGGCGGTATTGCTAATGCTTACAGGGCATTGCAGATTGCTGCGACTATGAAGGGGGAGAGGAAGTAGTTAAGCGTAGAGGGG
>CBFGNU010000036.1:0-19277 GCA_965650195.1 uncultured Mucilaginibacter sp.
TATGCAATTATAAGGGAGTAACTGCAAAAGATGCCTTTAAGGGCGTAAAATGCATATTTTTTAGCCGATACTGATTGCTTTTATAGTCAATTGAGTATACACATATAAAATAGTTATGACCCGAGTTACCCATCTATCAACAAATATGAAAATAGCCTATATCTCAACCTATCCGCCCCGCGAATGTGGAATTGCCACATTTAACCAAAATCTTATGCGTGCAATTGGTGCAAATTTCCCTGAACGGAAAACTTTGCTTGGAAACGATTATGTTGTCGCGCTTACTGATTCAGAGAACCTGAATGAATATGAGTACCCGGAAGAAGTAAAATATATTGTAAGGCAAAATCATCAAAAAGATTATATCCGCGCAGCTAACTATATAAACACCAGCACGGCTGATGTTTGCATAATTGAGCACGAGTTTGGCATTTTTGGCGGCGAAAGTGGCATTTATATATTGCCGTTGATAAACCGTTTAGAAAAGCCGCTGATATCTATACTGCATACCGTTTTAAAAGACCCCAGCTATGTTCAACGTATTATTATACGTGAGATGGCTGAGCAGTCGGCCAAAATTATTGTAATGAGCCAGCGCGCTGTGGAGTTTTTAACCAATATTTATGATATACCTGCGGATAAGATCCAGATAATAGAGCACGGCGTGCCTGATCTGGAAGCGCCGAAGGACAACCCTATTAAAAATCTTACCCCCTTTAAAAACCACAGAGCCTTGCTAACTTTTGGTTTGATAAGCCGTAACAAAGGCCTGGAAACCGTTGTACGGGCGTTACCAAAAATAGTCCAAAAGCATCCGGATGTTACTTATGTGGTGCTGGGAAACACCCATCCGGGAGTTTTAAAAAACTCGGGCGAGGAATACCGGGATCATTTAAAAACATTGGCCAGCCAGCTTGGCGTGTCTCAAAATCTGTGCTTCATTAATAAATTTGTTGCCGAAGAAGAGCTTATACAATACCTTTCGGCTGCCGAAATTTATGTTACGCCTTATCTTAATGAAGCGCAAATAACAAGTGGGACACTGTCATACGCCGTAGGAGCCGGTGCCGCAATAGTATCAACGCCTTACTGGCATGCTACCGAATTGCTGGCCCATAACCGCGGAAGATTGTTTGATTTTAAGAACGCCGAAGCGCTGGCCGATATAGTAATTGAGCTGCTTGATCAGGACCGCGTGTTAAATGAACTTAAGAACAATGCCTACGAGTACGGCCTGCATTTACGCTGGCCGGTTGTTGGGGCAGAGTATATTCGAGTGGCCCAGGAAGCGTGCTACACCCACGACTTTAGGGACAAGATACTTAAGAACAGCATTGTGGACCCTGAAGTGATGCCGAAATTCAGCCTGGCGCACGTTATTAGGCTTACTGATGATACAGGTATAGTACAACATGCTAAATACGGGATTCCTAACCTCAAGGAAGGGTACTGTTTGGATGATAACTCCCGGGCTTTGATTATGGCGCTGATGGCCCATAAACGCAACAACAGTAAAGAAGCTTTTGATCTGCTGCCCATCTACTTAAGCTATATCCACTACATGCAAACGGATGATGGTAACTTCCGTAACTTTTTAAGTTTTAACCGCATGTACCTGGACGATATAGGATCTGAAGATTCATTTGGCCGTACCATATGGGCATTGGGTTACCTGATCGGTGGGGCATCAAGCAACTCGTACCGCGAATTTGCTACAGAGATATTCCAGAAATCGTTCGCTCACTTCCGCTCGCTGAGGTATCTGCGAGGTATGGCCAATACTATTATAGGTATCGCGCATTATTTAAAAGTGCATCCTACTGATGATGGTATGATGAACGAAATGATACGCCTTACCCAACCCTTGGTTGAAGCCTATGAAAATACACGCGCCGACGATTGGGAATGGTTTGAAGATGGCATGACCTATGATAATGCCATACTACCGCTTGCCCTCCTGCACTCTTGCGAGCTAACAGGCGATGAGCACGTAAAAGCGATAGCATTAACCACTATGGAGTTTTTGGATAAGCTTACGCTATCTAACGGCTACCTGAGCCCTGTGGGCAATGATGGCTGGTACTATCGTGGTGGTACCTTCCCAACCTACGACCAGCAGGCTATTGAAACCATGGCCATGGTGCTGATGCATTTCCAGGCTTACCAGATCTTCAGGAAACCGGAGCATATCGAGAAAATGTTCCTGAGCTATAAATGGTTTTTGGGCGAGAATACTTTACGCGCGCCACTGTATGACCATGAAACCAAAGGCTGTTGCGACGGCTTGCTGCCAACCGGTATTAACCGTAACCAGGGCGCAGAAAGTACGCTGGCTTACCTGATATCGCATCTTACCGTGTTGCAGGCCTTCGAGCTGGAATACGAGTATAATAAGCTATCTCAAAAAAAACTGGTAAGCGCTAAATGAAGGTAGCCGTTTTGTCGCCCGTTGCCTGGCGCACACCGCCCAGGCACTACGGACCATGGGAGCAAGTAGCATCCAACATAGCCGAAGGAATATTAAAATTAGGTGCAGAAGTTACTTTATTTGCCACCGGCGATTCAATCACCGCGGGTAAACTGGAATCAATTTGCAAGACCGGTTATGAAGAGGATAGAACGCAGGATGCCAAAGTGCTGGAGTGCCTGCACATTAGCAACCTTATGGAAAAGGCTCATGAGTTTGATATCATCCATAACAACTTTGATTTTTTGCCGCTAACCTATTCGCGTTTGGTAAAAGCGCCGTTTATAACAACTATACACGGCTTTTCATCGCCGCGGATAGTCCAGGTATACAAAAAATATAGTGGCAGCAGTCATTATGTTTCTATAAGCAACTCAGACAGGAGCCCCGAACTGAACTACCTGGCTACTGTTTACAACGGGTTGGATGCAGGGAAATTTATTTTTAACGAATATCCGCAGGACTACCTGTTATCATTTAGCAGGATACACCCTGATAAAGGCATTGCCGAAGCGATAGCCATCGCCAAAAAAACTAACTATAAATTGCTTATTGCCGGCATTATACAGGACGAGCGGTATTTTAAGGAAAAGGTAGAACCCCTGTTAAATGAGCAAATACAATACATAGGCAGCGCGGGACCAGAGAAGCGCAATTGTTTGTTAGGCGATGCCATAGCGCTGCTGCACCCCATAAATTTTAATGAACCTTTTGGTTTAAGTGTTGCCGAGGCCATGCTTTGCGGAACGCCGGTTATTGCATTCAACCGCGGATCAATGCCGGAGCTGATAAAGGATGGCGAAACCGGATTTTTGGTACAGAATATTGATGAAGCGGTAGATGCCGTTAAGGATGTTAAGCGTCTTAAACGAGCTTATTGCCGTGAGTGGGCGGAGAGCAAATTCTCCAGTAAAAAAATGGCTGAAGATTATTTTGAGTTGTATAAAAGGATATTGAAATAAATCTTCTTTGTCATTGCGAGGTACGAAGCAATCGCGAATTGTGTATGCGTGCGACTGCTTGGTGCCTTGCTATGACAAATACCTTAATCTACCCCGTCTTCCTTAAATTTAGCCATCAGGTCATCCAGATCAACTTCTGCAAATGAGGTGGAATAATCAGACAAACCGTAAGGAATTATCAGTTTGTTTTTATGGATGATAGATCCGCATGAATAGATCACATTGGGCACATAACCTTCGCGTTCCTCGCTGTTAGGGATCAATAAGGGCTCTTTTAAGCGGCCAATTTCCACCTGTGGGTCATCCAGTTTAAGCAAACTGGCGCCAAGCACATAGCGTCGCATAGGGCCTACCCCGTGGGTTATCACTATCCAGCCGTGTTCTGTTTCAATTGGCGAGCCGCAGTTACCTATCTGTATAAACTCCCAGGCAAACTTCGGCTTTTGCAGCAACATCGGTTTTTCCCAGATGTTGATCTTATCCGAATACATAATGTAATTATTGCAGCCATCAATACGCGATATCATGGCGTATTTGCCGTTTATTTTGCGGGGAAAAAGCGCCAGGTTTTTGTTTTGCGCACCCGCGCCATATAAAGGCATTATCTTAAAGTTATAAAAATCGTTGGTTTGTAGCAGCTTCGGCATTATAAGCGAACCATCGTACGCTGTATATGTAGCATAGTAAACTGAGCTGCCATCATCGTTTTTAAACTGAACAAAGCGGGCATCCTCAATACCCTTACGCTCATATTCTGATATCGGGAAGATTACCCTGTCAGATATATCCGTATCCAGCGAGAAAACAATTTCATAATACGAATCGGCCAGCCACAATATCTTATCATACTCCAGCTTCTTCATGTCGCTTTCCTGCAGCTTTTGCGAGTCGAGGATGATGCGGCGCAGATTGGCATATTCAAAGTGGTGATCAAGTTTGCCTTCCAGCTCGCGTAGCACATCAATATTTATTTGGGTGATGGCAGCTTTATCAAAAAACAGCTTCTTATTATAAACCGCGTTGCGCACAATTTCAGCCTCGTCAATATAATTGCCGGCGGGCAGCACGGTAATGTTATTATCCTTATCAATAAGCGCGCGGCGGAAAGTAATAGATGATATGTGCCCTTCGCCAACAGCGCGGAAACTCATTATCACACGGCGTTCGCCCTCGGTAAGCTCTGATTGGTCCGGATCATCAACTATAGATGGGTTGAAAAACGCTGCCGACTCAATAGAGTACTCATGCGTAAAGTACGAACCGATAAGCAACTTGCGGTAAACAGTAAGGCCGTCAAAATCAATTCCCAACTCATCAAACAACGGCTTCAGCTTGCTGCAATGCCTGTTAAGTACGCGCGTTATATTTCTGTGGCGTTTAGAGTATTCCTGCAATAGGGGGGAAACAATACTAAAAGCGACCTCTTCGCTCACACCAATTACCCGTTCTATTACCTCTTTGGCTCTGTCGTTTCCGTTAAAAAAGAATCTGGCAATAACACGTTTTGAATCGGGATTAACCCTTATGGGTTTACGTTCAATAGCTAACTTCATATATATTATAACAGCGTGAGTTTTATAGTTAACACCAAGTTAAACAAATTGATTTCGATAATTTGAGAAAGCTCGACAAAGAAATATTGTTAGTGGAATGAAATAAGTACAAAATGGGGTTTTGCCGTATATTTAACATCAAACTATTAGCAATTGGAACAACCTATATTTTATTTTAAAGGATTAACAAAGTTGAACGTCCTTAGCATTGTCCTTTATGTAGCCTTATCGGTAGTTTGTTGCTACAAGCCGGAAAGACTGTGGTTCGTTAATACTTCTGAGATATTGCCGATGTATGTATTTCTAACCCCACTTATTCTATACGTATTTGGATACCGTGCATTAAGAAATATGACCTATTTTTTAATTTGGGTGATTATAGCTTCAGTACATCTCCTTTTTTATCTGCACCTTGAAAATGACGCGACCTTACAAATTGACAAAGGCTTTTTTATTAATGGCTATATGGACACTATTCTTTTGCTCATGCTTTTTCAAATACTTCGGTTCGCTAATTTAAAAATTCAACATCAGGAATTAGTTGTGCCAAGTAAGGCAGGTAAAAAAGATATTTATGATGAGCGTAACGTAAATTTTTTAGATGTCCTCTCCTTGCTGATTTATTTTGGCTGCATGGCAGCTTTGCTTTTTTATCAGTTTTAATGTTGTAATAATATTATATATCAAATATTAAAACTTGTATAATATTCTCCATCGTTAATTATTATACTTTTTTAATTAAAAGTACCATTACCTTTAGTTAACCTCTGTTAAAATACATCTACCCTAAAGAAACTATTTGTTTAATAAGTAATCCTGCTGCTTAGCCGGATAAATAACTACATCGTTTGCGGTGTTGAACCAATTATTATTAACCATTTATTATTTATTATGAAAAAGAAAACACTACTCTTTATTGGAATGGCGTGTTTAATGGCCTGGTCATCATGTAAAAAAGACAGCAACGATGACGATGGATACGTAGCATCGGATATTGTTGACCCGGGCAGGTTGGTTGCGAAAGAGGCCAAAGGGAAATTAGATACACTGGCCCGTGATTTTGCCTTCTCAGAAGGTCCTGCTGTTGATAAACAGGGCAATATATTTTTTACAGATCAGCCAAACGATAAGATTTTCCGTTGGGACGTTTCCAACAATACATTAAGCACTTTCCTGATAGGCACAGGCCGCTCAAACGGGATGGCCTTTGATAAGAACGGTTACCTGATAGCCTGTGCCGATATGTATGGCGAACTATGGAAAATTGCACCTAACGGAAATAAAACTGTACTGGTTAAAAGTTATAACGGCAAGTTGCTGAACGGCCCTAATGATGTTTGGATAAACCCGGTAACCGGTGGCCTATATATAACAGATCCTATTTTTCCGCGTGGATACTGGGCACCCGGCGACCCGCGGCAGCAGCCCTGGGAACCAACGCACTCTGAACAAGCTGCTACCGGTAAGGGCGGGCATGTTTATTACCTGGCTCCTGGTGCAACGGCGCTGGTAAGGGTAACATCCGAAGCGGCAGGATGGGACGCCAACTCGTGGCCAAATGGTGTGGTGGGCACGCCCGATGGCAAAAAGCTGTATGTAAACAAATGGGCAGGCAATAACATGGGCGGTACATGGGTGTTTGATATTAATGCCGATGGTACCTTGACCAATATGAAAAAGTTTAATGATATGGGTGGCGATGGCATGTCAATGGACGAAAAAGGAAACGTTTACATAAGCAATGGTCTGGGCATAACCGCTTTTGACCCAACCGGGGCCCAGGTGTTAAGGATCCCGATTAAAGGTGGTGCCACCAATAACGTTTTTGGCGGAAAGGATAATAATACATTATTTATAACCGGCCCGTCGGATAAATTAACGGCTGTAAAAATGAATGTTAAGGGCGTAGAAAAGTTTTAAAGAAGCTCATATATATGTTTATGTTAAGCCTTCCCGATCCGTCGGGGGGCTTTTCTTTTTTCTTTGCCTATTTCTTATCCAGTAAATAATCGTTCGGTAAAAATTTGGCTATGCTCGGGTCGGCCCAGGCACCGTCAAAAAACAAGGCTCCTTTGCTTATCTGCAGCCCCTCGCTAGTGAATTTAAGAGGATCATTAATGTCTTTATTTTTTATGATCGCCACCTGGTAATCGCGCGCTTCGCGTGTACGCAGAAAGGTTTCGCCATTATAGTTTACCCTTCTGTTTCGGCAAATAACATATATGTAATCATCAAAAACCAGGTCTGTAAGGCCCTGCTCTTTTGATGGTTTTGTTAGGTCGCTTGTGGTTAACACGCTGCCTACAACGCGTTCTATCTTTTTCGGTAAATTAAATTTCGCTGACAGGTCGGCAAACGAATCGCGCACGGCCTTGTCAAGCTTAAAAGTTCTGAAGTGCGCGTTTTTTGCAGCTAGTGTACTGTCAGATGGTCGGTCGGGGTTATCATATTTAATATATCTCCTTACAATAAAACCTTCCTCCGTTAATCTGTTATGTGCCAGCGCGTTTAAAAAGCCCTTAAACGATGATTCAAAAACTTCATTTCTCACTTTGGCCCAATTCTTTTTATTCCTTTCCGTCCCTTTAAGGTCTTCAAAAAGCGCTGTGCCGTTGTAATGAAAAGTTGCTGCCTTCAAATCAACCGTATAATCATTTATCAGAAATTTTATTTTGTAGCCTAAAGCCGCATTTTCTATCACCAGAAAATCTTTCGTGCTTGCCTTTAATACCTGGTCTTCAAACCTCAATCTTAAAGCATCCTCGTTAATAATTTTGCATAGCCCGGAATATTCTGAGTAACCTATAAAATGGCGTTTAAACATGGCCAGCAATCGCGGGCGATCAGTAGTAGATTTAATATTTACCTCCGGCAGTTCTATTATTTGTGGTTTAAGAGAAATATCAACCGTTTGGTCTTTTGTTAGCGTAACCGGCACCTGCGCGGGAATACGGCCCAAGTAGGATGTAACTATTGTATACGATCCGGCATTAAGATTAGGGAAAACGTAATGGCCGTTATCATCAGCTATAGTGGATAGTGATGTGTTGCCGATATAGACATTAACCTTTGGCACAGGTTTACCTGTTTCGTCTGTAATGCTGCCTGATATTTTTAAGGATTGCGCCAATGAAGCTTGTATAAAAACTAAGTTTAACAACAGCACAGTCAAGAAGAAAAGTTTTTTACGTGCTTCCATAGTATCACGTTAAGTTTTAGGTTTTAATGCGGCGTTGCATATTTAACCATAAAGCTAGGTAATAACTAAATACGCTATTGTAACAATATAAGCTAAGCAATGGGGCAGCTGGCAGAGTTGCCGGGCAAAAAAAAAACAGCGATGAGTTTCAAACCCATCGCTGTTTTGACTGTGCTAAACCTCCCGCCTTAACCTTGCTACCGGGATATTCATTTGTTCACGGTATTTGGCAACGGTACGGCGGGCTATGTTGTAGCCTGCGTCTTTTAAAATATCTGTCAGTTTTTCGTCGGCAAGCGGGTGGCGCTTATCTTCTTTGCCTATGTGTTCTTCCAATATTTTCTTAACTTCTTTGTTTGATACCTCTTCGCCGCTTTCGGTTTGGATGGCTTCAGAGAAGAAAGATTTTAGCAAAAATGTGCCATGCTCGGTTTGTACGTATTTAGAGTTGGCTACGCGCGATACCGTTGATATATCCATTCCAATACGGTCGGCTATATCCTTTAATATCATTGGTTTTAAATTCTTATCGTCGCCGGTAAGGAAAAACTCGTATTGGTATTGCATTATGGCATTCATGGTTTTAAGCAGCGTTTGCTGGCGCTGTTTAATGGCATCAATAAACCATTTTGCCGAATCCAGCTTTTGCTTTACAAACTGAACAGCCTCTTTTAGTTTTTTATCCTTTTGCGATGCCTTATCATAATGCTGAAACATCTCCTGGTAAGAGCGGCTTACGCGCAGCTCGGGCGCGTTTTTGGCATTTAGCGTAAGTATCAGTGTGCCATCGCTGTTTCTTATATGAAAGTCCGGAATAACCTGCATTTGCTTGTTACTCACCTCGTTCGAGTCGCCCGGTTTTGGGTTAAGTTTCAATATTTCATTGATCACGGCACGCAACTCCTGAGAGTTCATGTTCAGCGAGCGTTCCAACTTATCGTAATGCTTGCGGGTAAACTCATCCAGGTAGTCTTCCACAACCATAATGGCCTTTTTTATGATAAGATCATTCGGGTCCTTTTTGCGTAGCTGTATCAGCAGGCATTCCTGTAAACTGCGTGCGCCAACGCCGGCCGGGTCAAAACCCTGTATCACCTTTAGCATATCTTCCACCTCCTCATCCTCGGCCATTACGTTTTGCGAAAAGGCAAGGTCGTCCGTAAGCGAAGTTATGGGGCGACGCAGGTAGCCGTCATCATCTAAACTTCCTATTATTTGTTTGCCTATGACAAAGTCTTTGTCTGATAGCGGAAGCATATCCAGCTGTGCCTGTAAACTTTCAAAAAACGAATTTTGAACAGCCAAAGGCATTTCCTTGCGTTCTTCTTCGTCGTCGCCATTTTGGTCATAGCGCGATCCGTATTCGTTTACGTTGTCTTCCTGCAGGTAATCATCAATATTAAACTCGTCCATTTCCCCGTGCTCTTCCTCGCTATTGAAGGTATCTTCGTCAGGATCGCGGTCAGGATATTGTTCTTCGGGCTCGTTTAAATTGGTAAGGCTCAGATCCTCCAACGCGGGGTTTTCTTCCAGTTCCTCTTTTATACGCGTATCTAACGATACGGTAGGCACCTGCAGCAATTTTATAAATTGTATTTGCTGAGGCGAAAGTTTCTGTAATAGTTTCTGTTGAAGGTTCTGTTTAAGCATAAAATAGATTAGGGCAAATCTACATCAATTACCATTAAATTTGAAAACTTAGTTACTATGGTTACATTTATCCTAATAAATACTAAATCGGTTGATTTGTTTTTGGTATCGCTAATAATTTGCAAACACTTTTTTATAAACCTCAATTTTATATGCTATGGCTATTGTAAAAGAATTTAAAGAGTTTGCCGTGCGCGGCAATGTAGTTGATTTGGCTATTGCCGTTGTAATTGGCGGCGCTTTTGGCAAAATTGTTAGTTCGCTGGTTGATGATATTATAACCCCTGCTATACTAACCCCCGCCCTTGAAGCAGCCCATTTAACCGACCTGGCCCAGCTGGTTATACCCGGTACGGCAATTAAATATGGCAATTTCTTGTCGCAGGTAATTTCATTCATTATTGTGGCTATTGCTTTATTTCTAATTGTTAAAGGCATTAACTCCATGAAAAAGAAAGAGGAGGCTGCTCCGTCTGCACCTCCGGTACCTACAAAAGAGGAAGTATTGCTTACAGAGATAAGGGATATTTTGGCTAAGAAAAGCGTTTAGGTTCATAGATCATGGATCATAGTTCATGGGTGATAGTGCTAGATTTTTTGGCCTCTACCATCTTTACCATGAACTATGAACCATAAACCATGAACTATTTTGACAAAGTCAAAATATGTATTTGAAAAGTTTAAAAATAAACCTACATTTGCGCTCTTGTTTTTAAAAACAAAAAGAATAAAAAGTCATGAAAAGAACGTTCCAGCCTTCTCAAAGGAAAAGAAGAAATAAACACGGTTTCCGTGAGCGCATGTCAACTGCTAACGGTAGAAGAATATTGGCAGCCAGAAGAGCAAAAGGCAGAAAAAGATTAAGTGTATCTGACGAGCGTCGTCATAAAGCATAAACCCTCCGGTTGCTTCTTATCAGCATATAGAGGCCTGAACCGGTTATTTTAAACAATTTCGGTTCAGTACAACAAAATGCAAACCTTTAAAAAGGAAGAACGGTTATGTAATAAAAGGCTTATTGATGAGCTTTTTCATAACGGTTCTTCCTTTTTATGTTATCCCTTTAAAGCTTCGTGGTTAGTGGTTGACGGGCCCCAACAGGTACCCGTGCAGGTGTTATTTGCCGTTGCAAAAAAACGCTATAAACGCGCTGTGGACCGTAATGTGCTTAAACGCCGCATGCGCGAAGCCTACCGCCTGCACAAGCAGGAGTTACTGTACAATTTTTTAACTCAAGCGGATAAAAGCATTCTACTTTCCATAAGTTATATTGGTAAAGAGATCAATGAGTATAAGCTTATCGAAAAGAAAATGCAAAAGCTGTTTAGCCAGCTTTGCGAGGGTATTGCCAAATGAATGTTTTAGCCAACATATTAAAAGCGGGCATAGGCGCAATTTTTGTTTTGCTGATACGGTTTTACCAGTACTTTATATCGCCTTTAACGGGGGCATCATGCCGGTATACGCCGACATGCTCACAATATGGCTTAGAGGCCGTTAAAACATACGGCCCGTTTAAAGGCGGATGGTTAACTTTGAAACGTATTGCCAGTTGCAACCCCTGGGGTGGCCACGGGCATGATCCGGTGCCGTAACCTCAACTCAAAGATGATTTTACAAATAGAAACAGCCACAACCGTATGTTCGGTAGCGTTAGCTAACCGCGGGGGAGTTATTGCCTTTAAGGAAATAGACCAGCGCAACATACACGCCGAAGTAATAACTGTTTTTATTGATGAGATACTTAAGGGTGCCGGGGTAAAGTATAGTGATCTGGATGCTGTTGCAGTAAGCTCAGGCCCGGGATCATACACTGGTTTGCGTATTGGCGTATCAACTGCTAAAGGGCTATGTTATGCATTGGATAAACCCCTGATAGCCGTAGAAACGCTAGAAGCCATGGCTGGCGGCATGATAGCACGCGGTGTTAACAGCGATGTATTACTATGCCCGATGATTGATGCCCGCCGTATGGAGGTTTATACTGCCTTATTTGATACTGCAGGCAACCGCATACTCCCCACCGCTGCCGAAATTATTGATGAGAACAGCTTCGCGGTGCAATTGGCACAAAGCAAAATTCTATTTTTTGGAGATGGCGCGCCCAAATGCCGCGAAACCTTAAGCGGTAATGCCAACGCCCTGTTTATTGACGACTTCACCAATTCAGCGGTGCATTTAACCGTCAGGGCCTATCAGAAATTTTTGGCAGGGCAATTTGAGGATGTGGCCTATTATGAGCCGTATTACCTTAAAGACTTCCTGGTAACAAAAAAGGCTTAATAGTTTTTGTCTTTCCCTTTAAATATCTTATTCCACATCCTGCCAAAGAAACCCCTGTCTTCACCATTGGGGATAAAGCTGGCATTCATTGGGTGCTCTATTACGTTGCCGAATTTAAACGATACGCCCAAAAATACATCGGCACCACTGTATTGGTGATCACTACGAACTATCTGTTCCTGGGTTCCGTTATCCCGAAAAGCAGTTAGTATACTGCGCCCGGTTTGATACAAACGTTCTGTACCTATGTAAAACTCGGCGTTGGGTGTTTTGTACATAAATTGTCCGCCAAAATTAAACAAGCCTACGGTGTTATAGGATGTTGTAAAGGTGGCAGTGTAGTTATTGTAACTGAACGGAACAACCGCGGCACCGGTAAAGCCATCATAAAACAGCTCTTTTGACGCAATAAGAGTGGGCGATAGCTTAAACTTTTTATCATAATCAAACCAATAGCTCTTGTTCACACTAAACTCGGCAATGGCGTTTGTTTTTGTGTAAAAGCCCCGCCCAACTTTGTTGGCCGAAGTAATATCAGTTAGCGCGTTTGTTATTTTGGTCTCGCGCTGAGCAGAAGAAATGCCTGTTATTAAGGCATCATCCCCAAATTCAGAACTGTAGGCGTCGCCGGCCCAGCGGATCACCCCAAGGTCCTTTAAATTATATTGAAACCGGTAACCGTCCCGGTTGGTGTAGCCGGTGCCTATGGTTATTGCAAGCCCCGGATTTTTGTAACTGAAGCGTTTAAATTTGTCGCTTGTTTGTGAAACACCACGCAAAGAAAGTGTAGCGGCATCGTTAGCGGGGTCAAACACTATGCCCGACTGTAGAATGCTAACCTTGCTATACGCCAAACCCATTAAAGCGCTAAGTTTTACACCCATGGCAAAACGCGGAGTTATCTGCTCACGATAGGAAAAAGAAAACTGGTGATAAGCCTGGTAAAAATAGCTGTCATTAAAGATGTTGGTGTAGGCAAGCTGGTTAAAATTTGTCCCGCCGTTAAATAACGCTATTGATTCATCGGTTATATGCCCCCTTGCCTCTGACCGGCTGCTGATAGAAAACCCAATTTCGCGGTTACCATTAAGGCTGGTAAATATTTTTAGCATAGCCCAATAAATGTTTGCATCGCTGCGGATGTTGCTATACTTGCCTTTGCCCACCTGTACTGCCGCTGTATTATAATATCCTGAAAAAAACCTGTCAAGTATGGCATCCTGCGCGTTCCCGGTAACAGAAAAGTTTGCGCCAAAATTGGGAATGAAAAAATTGGAGGCTATTGATCTGCTGGAGTCTGGTATAAATGATCGTTGCGAAGGGTTTTCAAAAGAATCATATAAAGTGCCTGTATTGTATTGCGAAAACTGCTGGCCGAATAGTTTTACAGTTGATAACAGCAAACAACTTATTAGTATCGTTTTCTTCATCCGGCGTGTTTGTGGGTCTTTCACTTTATTAAATACAAAAGAAAGTTATTTGTTTGCAGAAGACGTATCGGGCTGGTTAAAATTCATACAAAAAACGGTATAAAAATTTTTATCGGCTGCCGATAACTGGTAGGATGCCCCATAAAAACTCTTCCATCCGGGCTCATTGTTGTTAAACGCTGTATAAAAATTATCATTCAGATCGCGCTTAAAAATAGCCTGACTGTTTTTGAAATTGATGCTCCAGCTTACATTGCTGCGCTCGGTAAGCAGCTTGTTAAAATCAATATAGGCCTGTTGCTTGCTTTGAAATTTGCTGTTAAAATAACTATCGCGATAGCTTACCAATTCGTTTTTACTGTTGGCCAGCACCAGGTAATTATCTACAATGGTAAACCAGGGATGATTAAACATGCTAAAAGCATCGCCCAATAAAAAGAACGGTATTTTATTATAGTTGAACTTGCCAATATCTTCACCATCCATACTGCTTATGTTGTTCATAACCGGCCTTAGCGCTGATCCATCGGTAAGGGTTATAATGGCCAGCTTCTCCATAAAACGCGTACTTACAACTGCAAATTCCTTTCCTAATACCTTATTAAACTCGGGTATCAGTTCAATACCTGTTTCGGTTTTTATTTTATTGAAGAGCGAGTCTTTTTCGTGCTGCAGACCGGCTTTTGCCTGCCATTGGGAAAGATCGGTTTTAAATTTTTTTGGATCAGACACCGCGAAACTGGCACTGTAGGCTGTGGTTGACGGAAAAATATCCTTCAACTCATTAACAATAGGCTGCTGCCCTAAAAACAGGCTTATGTAACTTGATGCCTTGGCGGGGTCGGTCTCGGTAAAACCGCTGAACATTAGCGCATCGCTTTTAAAATTGAGACCAAGCACGCCCAAGGCCGGTAACATACGCTGACTTTTAAAAATATCGCTGTATTTATTTTTCAGCAGTTTATCAAACAGCGGGTTTAACTGCGCGTAGTTGATGTACAGGTTAGCCAGCGAATTAGTCCTTTGCTGCTGCGGCAGTAAAATAAAGTTCTTCTCGTCCTTTTTGGGAGTATAATCTACAAAATCCTCTATCGCCTGTTTTGAAAAGCTGCCCGCATAAATACCCTTCTCTTTGCTTATCATATAAAAATGTTTCTTCAGAATTTCCGAATAAACATCATACCCCTTATTAGCGCCGTAGTTTACCACACTGATCGTTAACTTATCATGCGGCTGCTGCGTTATTTTATCAAACGCTTCCGGGTCAAACTTTTTATCTGCAGCTGTAGTGAGCAGCATGCCAATACCACTATCTTTTTGCGGATGGAAGGATATAAAAACATCCTGGCCATTAAAAAACTGACCTAGCAAATTATTGGGTAATAGTTGTTTACGCAGCGTATCCAGATCGCCCAATTGCTCCTTGCCTATAACCGCGGTAAACAATTTGTTATCGTTAAATATCTCGTAAAAACTATCCTCGTTATTAAACTCAAAAACAAGGGCGGCGTTATTGGGTATGGACTGTAATACGGCAGCGGTGCGCGAGCCCGGCGTACTTAAATTCCGGAAGTAAAGCACAGCTAAAAACACAATAGCTATAAACAGTATTACCGATAGTATTATGTGTCGCTTCATGTTTGGTTAGTATGTGCAAGTTAGGATTTTTACCCGATAGCATTCAAGTAATAGTTTTCAATTGGTTAATTTAGCTTTTTATTAAAAGCATGGATAAGCAGATCATTATTACAGCATCAATTTTCGGGATGCTTGCAGTTATAGCCGGAGCATTCGGGGCGCATGCCTTAAAAGCAGTTTTGGCGGCAGAGCAGTTACAAACGTGGCAAACCGCCGTACAGTACCAGTTTTACCACATTTTTGCCTTGTTGTTTCTGGCGGTATTCGCGCAGCAAAACGGCAGTTATACCAACGCGGCATTTTACCTGTTTACTTTCGGTATTATATTCTTTTCAGGGTCGTTATACCTGCTATCGTGCCGTTATGCACTTGGCTGGGACTGGTTAAAGTTTATGGGACCAATTACTCCTATTGGCGGCTTATTGTTTATAGGCGGCTGGCTTATGTTGCTCTTGGCTGCGTTAAAGCAAAAGTAAGATGCTTGAATTTGCCGAAGCTACTTTCCACTCGCGTAAAACCTTTTTTGTTGAGGTGATACTCCCTTTGGCCATCGCCAAAAATTATACCTACCGCGTGCCGTTTGAAATGAACAACGCCGTGCAGATAGGTAAACGGGTGGTGGTGCAGTTTGGCAAAAGCAAAATGTATACAGCCGTTATTGATAAAATAACTGAGCAGCCTCCCGAGAAATACGAGGCGAAGTACATACTGGAGGTATTGGACGACCGCCCGGTTGTTACCGAAAGGCAATTGAGCTTTTGGAAATGGATGGCCGAGTATTATATGTGCAATGATGGCGAGGTGATGAACGCCGCCCTGCCATCAGCATTAAAACTGGCCAGCGAAACCAAGATAACCCTTAACCGTGAGTTTTTAGTTGATAAGGCGGAGCTAAACGATCGCGAGTTTATGATTGTTGAGGCGCTTGATCTGCAGCCCGAATTGACCGTAAGCGACATTGCCAAACTATTAGGACAAAAAACAGTGATGCCGATATTAAAGCTGCTGTTTGAAAAAAACGTCATCAACATATCCGAAGAAGTGAGCGAGCGGTACAAGCCCCGTATGCGTACTTTTTTGACGCTTAACCCGGTTTATCAGAACCAGGACCAACTGCGGGAGCTGTTTGCTATTCTTGAAAAGCGTGCCCCAAAACAGGCTGACGCTGTGCTGGCCTATATCAAATTATCGCGACAGCAAAAAGCTATCTCAAAAAACGAACTGATAGAGGAGAGCGGGGCCGGAGCATCAAGCATTAACGGGCTGATAGAGAAAGAAATTTTTATAGCGCAAGAGAAGAATGTGAGTCGCCTGCATATGGAGGATGAGGGTATTTTTGACACTTTTGAACTAAGCGCGCAACAACAGGAAGCCTTAACAAGTGTGCAACAGCAGTTTGAGCAAAAAGACGTAGTGTTGCTGCATGGCATCACCTCATCCGGCAAAACGCAGATCTATATCCGTTTAATAGAAGAAGCTATAGCAGCGGGCAGGCAGGTGCTGTATCTACTACCTGAGATTGCCCTTACCACACATATTATTGAGCGCCTGCGGCAATATTTCGGCACCAACATAGGCGTTTATCATTCAAAGTTTAATGATAACGAACGCGTAGAGGTTTGGCAAAAAGTACTGAATAACGAATACAAAGTAGTGCTTGGCGCACGCTCGGCGGTATTTTTACCTTTTCAGGATCTGGGGCTGATAATTGTTGATGAGGAGCACGAAGTATCTTACAAGCAATACGACCCGGCCCCCCGCTATAACGCCCGAGACGCGGCCGTTTTTTTGGCCAATATGCACACAGGAAAAGTGTTGCTTGGTTCGGCTACACCGTCGTTCGAGAGCTATTTCAACGCCCGCACCCACAAGTACGGCATTGCCGAACTGACTGAGCGCTTTGGCGGCACAGAGTTGCCGCTTATTGAGGTAGTAAGTATTGTAGAAGAAACAAAGAAAAAAACTATCCAGTCGCATTTTACCAGCGTGCTGATGGCGGATATACAACAGGCGCTGACTAACAAAGAGCAGGTAATATTGTTCCAAAACCGCAGAGGTTATGCGCCGGTATTATTGTGCAAAGTTTGCGCCTATACGCCCAAGTGTATTAACTGCGATGTAAGCCTTACTTACCATAAACACAGCGGCAAGCTACATTGCCATTATTGCGGTTATAAAGAAGATACGCCCTCGGTTTGTCCGGCATGCGGATCAACGCATTTGGAGTATAAGGGCTTCGGTACCGAAAAAATTGAGGATGAACTGGCTATGCTGCTGCCGGATGCAAGAATAGCCCGGATGGATTTGGATACTACCCGATCGCGCAACTCGTTGCAGAGCATTTTGAATGATCTGGAAGAAAAGAAGATAGACATATTGGTGGGTACCCAGATGGTAGCCAAAGGGCTTGATTTTGCCGATGTTACCGTTATCGGAATTATCAATGCTGATAGCATGCTTAAGTTCCCTGATTACCGCGCTAACGAGCGCAGCTACCAGATGCTGGCACAGGTAAGCGGCAGGGCAGGGCGCAGGGGCAAGCAGGGTAAGGTGGTGATACAAACCTACGATGTGAACCACCGTGTTATTAAACAGGTTATTGAGAACGATTACCGCGACCTCTACTTTACCGAAATGGAAGAGCGTAAAAGCTTTAACTACCCGCCATTTTACCGCGTTATCAATCTCGATATAAAACACAAGGACCCGGAGATATTGTACAATCAGGCGGCTTACCTGGCTACAGAGCTACGCAAAAGTTTTGGCGACAGGGTGATCGGTCCCGAAACACCCTTGGTTAGCCGGATACGCAACTATTACATCAAATCCATCATGTTAAAGTTTGAAAAGGATGGGGTTTCTGTTAATAAGGTTAAGACGACCATTCGGGACATAGTTACGCAGTTTCAAACCACTAAGCTAAGCAAGGGTAGTATTGTGCAGCCGGATGTGGATCCGTATTAGTAATTGTTAACCCAATAGCGATGGGTTTTAAACCCATCGCTATTGGGTTAAGCGGTGCATCTACCGCTTCTTTATCTCCACCAATTTTATCTCCGGTATCTTCTGTCCCCAGCCGCATTCAAACTTTGTGGTTAAAGCTTCATAGCGGATGCTCACTTTAAGCTCAGTCTCCTTAAACTGATCCGTAAGATTGGTGGGGCTGTAATAGGTTTCGCCAATTCTTATTAACCATCCGCAGCCATCGGCAGCAACAACGCCGCCGTTTATAACCGTGGCATCAGTAAATACAGGCCGTTCGTTTTTTCTGCAAGCCGAGATACTTAGCACGAAGATCATCGCTGTTAGCAGCAATAACTTAAAGTTTAAGGTGTTTTTCATAGGTAGCTTTTATTGATGAAACGTACATCAACTCAAATTCGCTACAAAAGCATCAAGTATTAATTTACCTGCTGAACGCTTAAAATGTTTATTTGTGCATAGCCCGGAAGATCGGCCGAGGCAGCCCCGCATTTAATTGCAGGCATGTCCGGAATGGTATACGTAATTTTTATGCGCATGCTATCAGTCTCATATTGTGGGTCCAGGTTAATCGGTTTTAGGCTATTAAGCGGATTTGCTGAATTGCCGTCATCATTAACCCGCAATATCCACCCACAGGTATTTATACCGGGATCAGACCCATTTAAAATTAAAACGGTGCTGGTATGTACTTTTTCGTCTTTTTTGCAACCGGTAATACCAATTATAAAAAAAGCGACAGTTAATAGTAGTAAAAGGTAGTTCTTCTTCATAAGCAGATGGTAATCGTAAAAACATCTTCATAGTTATAATGTTTTTGTTGTAGGAAAATACTTCCTGGTTTTATATTGTATTCCCCGTATTTTTTAATTACAACTTAAATGCTAACTGCAGTGAGGTATTGCCAACATCATTTTTGCGTGTGACATGCCGGTTGCAATTAAGTTGGATCTTAATCGTTTTTAAGTGATGCATCGCTTTATTCATATACTCCTGGTTTTAATAAGCTGTCAAATGGCAGCTTTTGCCCAACAAAAGCCGCCCCTGCTTGCTTTTGCCAGCGATACGCAGGAACCAATGTGGGTGGAAAAAATTTTCCTGAAAGCCGACCAT
>CBFGNU010000037.1:0-19134 GCA_965650195.1 uncultured Mucilaginibacter sp.
AAGCGCCACCCAAATTTATACACACAATTCAGTTGAAAGATTAAAGTCTATTTATAAACTCGCCCATCCAAAGGCATAAAAAGGAGGAACCATGAAAATTACAGTGCAATCAATTCATTTTAATGCAGACAAAAATTTATTGGCATTTATACAGAAGAAGGCTGATAAGCTGGATACCTTTTTTGATAACATTATAAACGGGGAAGTTTATTTAAAGTTGGAAAATGTAGAACATGAAGCAAATAAAATTGCAGAAATAAAACTGCATTTGCCTGGCAATACCATATTTGCTAAAGAGCAATGCAAAACTTTTGAAGAGGCAACCGATCTGGCTATTGAAAGCCTGCGCAAGCAAATAGCCAAGCATAAAACAAAGAAAGAAATAGCAGCACAGGAGGTTAGAAAAGCAGTTCTGACTTCAACCGAAGAAGAATATTAACAAAACGATATATGACGATAAGGCGCTCCGAAACCGGAGCGCTTTTTTTATGCTTAATACTCTGCCAACACAATTATGTCATGATTAATTGGCGCAATTTTCTCTTTACCATTTAAAAATCCAAGGCCCACTACGAAAGTAAAACCGCATACCTTGCCACCCAGATCATTTATCAATTCACTGGCAGCTGTTACTGTGCCACCGGTAGCAAGCAGATCGTCATGCAGCAGAACATTTGCGCCGGGTTCAAAAGCGTCTATATGCATCTCGATTACTGCGCTGCCGTATTCCAGGTTGTAAGTTTTCTGTTTAACAGTGTGAGGTAATTTGCCTGCTTTGCGTACAGGTACGAAAGGTACTCCCAAACGGTTAGCCAGTGTAAGGCCAAATAAAAACCCTCGACTTTCTACGCCTGCCACTACATCAATTTGTTTATCTTTCAGTAGTTCAACAAAGGCATCAACTATATCGGCGCATAAAACAGGGTCCTTTAAAATGGTGGTAATATCCTTAAATACAATGCCCGGTTTTGGGAAATCAGGTATGTCGCGTATCGCCGCTTTAATTCGTTGTTCAATCATTTAAAAGTGATGTATGGTGCAATTTTACTTAAAATTTTGTCATTAAGAAGGGCGATATCGCGCATGTCGTTCAATGATCTATAATTACCATGCTGCACACGATATTGTATTACCGCATTGGCCTGCTTATAGCTAAGATAGGGGAAATGTCGCAAGGTCTCAAAATCAATATTGTTAATGGCGAGCTTCTTAACCAGCGACGGGTCAATCCGAATTTCATCATTTATCTCGGCGTATTTTTCCGCATCAAGACCATATACTTCTTTCAATTGCTCCTTGTTTATAAACCCGCCAAGTTGTTTGCGGTATTTAACAATGCGCCGTGCAAATGAGGGTCCGATACCATGTACCCGGATAAGCGAAATGGTATCCGCGGTATTAAGTTCTACGGTTTCGCCCAGCTTTAATTTATTCGAGGGGTAAGCAAATGCTGATGGCTTGCTTTTGCCTGTATTTATACTTGTTTTTTTCTCTATAGTGGTAAGTGTTGCCGCCGCTTTATCAAACTCTTTAAAGTTTATTGGTTTATCTTTGTGCAGCTTTTGATAAACATATGGCGCAGCCAAAACCAGCAATATAGCTACAACCAGCACCACAGCGCCGTTCCATTCTTTTTTGGTGATGGAAAAATAGTTGGTTATGCGTTGCTTCATGATTTAGGTAAGCAGCTGTTAAATTAGCGATTTAAAAATGAAAATAATAACTACCGAGGAATTTGCAAAAGCTACCGGACTTGACAAATTGAAAATGCCGGGCCTTGCCGCATTCCTGATGGAAGTAATGAAGATAAACCAGGTGAACAGTTTGTTTGCCGATGCGCAGCCAAAACAGGGCATTGAGTTTATTGACGCTATTTTAAAAGGTTGCGGCGTTGAAATAGAGTTTAATGAAAAAGATCTAAGACATATACCACGCAAGGGAAGCTTTATTGCCATCGCTAATCATCCGTACGGTGGTATAGAAGGATTAGTGTTATTAAAAATGCTTTTAATGGTACGGCCGGACGCAAAGCTGATGGCCAATTTCATTTTAAAAAAGATACCCAACCTTAGCGAGTACTTTATCGCTGTAAATCCATTTGAAAATGTTGAACATACGTCGAGTATAAGTGGTATTAAAAACACATTACAGTTATTGGCTGACGGTACGCCCATCGGCATTTTCCCGGCCGGGGAGGTGTCAACCTTTAAAATTGATAAACAACAGGTTACAGATAGAATATGGCATCCGGTAGTTGGTAAGATCATTGCCAAATCAAAAGTGCCGGTTGTACCTATCTATTTCCATGGCAATAACGGGTTGTTATTTAATCTGCTAAGTTTAATTCACCCAACGCTACGTACCGCAAAACTCCCGTCTGAGCTTTTTAACAAACAGGGGCATACCATCAAACTGCGTATTGGCAAACCTATTAAAGTGCAGGACATTCCTGATGCTGGCAATGCTACAAAACTGCTTAATTTTCTGCGCGCCAAAACTTATGCTCTGGGTACAGGATTGGAGGATGAGAAGCGCCTTTTTAATCCAAGGAAGCTGTTCAAAATAAGGAAAAAGCAGCAGGAGATAGTTAAAGCTATTGATGCTGACATTTTAGAACGCGAGGTTAGTCAACTGCGGGATGATTATTTAATTTGGGCGGAAAAAAACTATGAAGTTTTTATAACACCTACAGCTAATATTCCCTGCGTCATTCGTGAAATTGGCCGCCTGCGTGAAATCACTTTTAGAGAGGTAGGCGAGGGTACCAACAAATCAACCGATCTGAATGAATACGATATTTATTATCACCACCTATTTATATGGGATAAGGAAGCCAGAATGATAGTAGGTGCTTACCGAATAGGCTTGGGTGATGAGATATTTTACAGTTTCGGCAAAAAAGGATTTTATATAAATGAGCTGTTTAAAATTAAGTCGGGGTTTACACACGTGCTTGATCGAAGCCTGGAATTGGGCAGGTCCTTCATCAGGAAAGAATATCAGCTAAAACCTTTGCCGCTGTTTTTACTTTGGAAGGGGGTAATAAAGTTTGTAGTTGATAAACCTCGCTATCGGTATTTAATTGGGCCGGTAAGTATCAGCAACTCTTTCTCCAAATTTTCCAAATCGCTGATAGTAGATTACATCAACCGGAATCATTTCGATAATGAGATGGCCGCGTTAGTTAAGCCGCGTAAAAAGTTTAAGGTTAATTTCTCGAAGATAGATGCGGATGTATTGCACAGCGGCGAGGACACATTCAAAAACCTCGACAGCCTGATATCAGAAGTGGAAACCCGAAATATGAAAGTACCTGTGTTGCTTAGGCAGTATATCGGATTGAATGCAAAGATCATTGGCTTTAATATCGATCCTAAATTCTCCGACTCGCTGGACGGCTTCCTGGTACTTGACCTGGAAAAGATACCGCAGGATATGATGGAGAAGTTGACCCAGAATTTTTAATATCAAGCGACACCATTCACATAGAATGCTAAAATCGAATGAGTTGTTAAATTTATCTTTACGCTGAAATAACAGGCTCCGCCATCCATAACTAAACCTATGCTCTTTTTCCATGAGTCGTTCTCTGGCTTTGTACAAAAGCAATTAATGAAAGCCTCCTTTTGACCGGACTTATTAATGACTACAACTACTTGTTTGTAATATTTTTTTATCGGGCCTATCAGATCTAAGTAGTATTCCAATTGGTATTTCGCTTGCTTGTTTTCGTATTTCTTAGCTTGCTTTATTGCCGCTTCTTTTCGTTCGCTATTGTACTGTAGGATTCTTTCAGTGATCATAGCGTTTATTGTCGATAGTTCAGCTGAGGATAAAGCAGCCGACCGTACCGGGCCATCGAAATACATATTATGCCTTTCCAGATTAAATTTGATTATTGTGTAATTAGGCCTCTCTGTCTCCGCTTCGTGAATTTTTTGAGGTAGATTGCAGACAATAAAGATTGATAAAATGAGTAAGTTCTTCATAATTGATTTTTAAAGATGATGCAAATTCTTGATATTTTCCATACCAGTTAATGACAATTAATCACGTAGCTGTTCACTACTACCAACCGTCACCCTCACGTCAATAAACCATTCTTCATAAAATCAGTTGCATTTATATGCGTATATTGTATAGGTAGATGAGAAATAAATCACTCATTCACTAATTCAGTCACTCAATAATTAAAACAATGGAATACAATAAATTAACACCCGACGAAGAATATATAATATTACACAAAGGCACAGAGCGGCCTTTTACCGGCGCACTTTTAAATAACAAGGCACAAGGCTTATACGTTTGCAAACGCTGTGATACCCCGCTTTATACATCCGAATCAAAATTTGAATCGCACTGCGGTTGGCCTAGTTTTGACGATGAAATTCCGGAAGCAGTAAAACGCGTACCTGATGCCGACGGACGACGGGTAGAAATTGTTTGCGCTAACTGCGGCGCCCACCTGGGGCACGTTTTTGAGGGCGAATATTTAACGCCAAAGAACGTTCGCCATTGCGTTAATTCGCTGTCCATGAAATTTGTTCCCGCAAACTAAACAGTATCAGACTGTATTCCTAAAAGTGTTGTTGGTTAAAGGTTAATCAATACGGTTATTTATTGGTGTTGTTTTAAAAAAAATAAAAAAGTTTTAAACGCAAAATGTGAGGAAATATGCCACCAAAATGTTTATAAGTAGGGGTATTGTTAAAAACTTGGATGTATTACCAATTGGTTACTCTGTTAAATTTGTTTCTGTCCAACAGCGATATTGATTTAAAGCTACTGAAACGTTAACTCAATGTAAATCATGGGTTAACCAAAGATAAAGCTGAAGGAACCACACACAGAACATTTTAAAAAGGAAAGTCCATCCGCTTTTTAATAAAACAGAAAGCGGTCGATGCTGTGTCGACTTTTAAAAAACGGTTAAACGGGTAAAAACGAAAAGGGAATGAGCCAGGAAAACGAAGTATTACTAAGGGAGAATAAAGACAGATTTGTTATTCTTCCTATTAAGTATCCCGCCATTTGGGAAATGTACAAAAAATGTGAAGCCAGTTTCTGGACGGCAGAAGAGATCGATCTTTCTGACGACATGAAACACTGGGAGAACATGAACGATGGCGAGCGTCACTTCATTTCGCATGTGCTTGCTTTTTTTGCGGCAAGCGATGGTATAGTTAACGAAAACCTGGCGGTTAACTTTATGAGCGAAGTGCAATTGCCCGAGGCGCGCTGCTTTTATGGTTTCCAGATAATGATGGAGAACATCCACTCAGAGACCTATGCTTTATTAATTGATACTTATATTAAAGACCCTGCTGAAAAAGACCGTCTGTTCCACGCTATTGATACCGTACCATGCGTAGGTAAAAAAGCTGAGTGGGCCTTGCGTTGGATAAACAACGGCAGCTTTGCCGAGCGATTAATTGCTTTCGCGGCGGTTGAGGGGATCTTCTTCTCGGGTAGTTTCTGTTCAATATTCTGGTTAAAAAAACGCGGCTTAATGCCGGGCCTTACTTTTAGCAACGAGTTAATATCCCGTGATGAAGGTATGCATTGCGAGTTTGCCTGTTTGTTATACCGCATGTTGGAAACCAAACTATCGAAAGAAGCAGCAACGGCCATTATAACTGACGCTGTTGAAATTGAAAAAGAATTTATAAGCGATGCATTGCCGGTTAGCTTAATTGGCATGAACGCTAAACTAATGAGCCAGTATATTGAGTTTGTAGCCGACAGATGGTTAGGCGAACTGGGTTATGACAAAGTGTACGGTGCAAGCAATCCGTTTGATTTTATGGAGATGATATCCCTGCAAGGCAAAACAAACTTCTTTGAGAAACGTGTAGGCGATTACCAAAAAAGCGGGGTATTAAATAACCAGGAAAGTAAATCATTCTCGCTTGACGAGGATTTTTAAAAAGAGACCTACAACCAAGATATATAAATTAAGAGAAAAAAATATTCACCATTAACTGTTCACTGGCATGTTTGTAGTAAAAAGAGACGGAAAAAAAGAGTCGGTAAAATTTGACAAGATCACCGCACGTATAGAGAAGCTATGCTATGGTTTAAACCCGGCACTGGTTGACCCAATAGACGTTGCAAAGAAAGTAATTGAAGGTTTATTTGATGGGGTAACCACATCTGAACTGGATAACCTTGCTGCCGAGACGGCCGCATCACTTACTACAAAACATCCTGATTATGCTTTGCTGGCATCGCGTATTGCGGTATCCAATCTGCATAAAAATACTATAAAGTCGTTCTCTGAAACAATGAAACTGCTTTATGAATACGTGGATCCTAAAACCGGCAAAAATGCGTCTCTTTTAGCCGACGATATCCACGAGATCATCCAAAAGAATGCTGAGGAGCTGGATAGTAGCATAATCTACGACCGCGATTTTGGCTTTGACTATTTCGGTTTTAAAACGCTTGAAAAATCATACCTGTTAAAGTTAGATGGCCAGATAGCCGAGCGCCCGCAGCACTTGTTTATGCGCGTATCAGTTGGTATCCACAAGGAAGACATTGAAAGCGCTATCAAAACCTATAACCTGATGAGCGAGCGTTGGTTTACACACGCTACACCAACCTTATTTAACTCAGGCACACCAAAACCTCAAATGTCATCATGCTTTTTGTTAACCATGAAGGATGACAGCATTGAAGGTATTTATGATACGCTTAAACAAACTGCCAAAATATCACAAAGCGCAGGCGGCATCGGCTTAAGCATACATAATGTACGTGCTACCGGCTCATACATCAGTGGTACTAATGGTACCAGCAACGGTATTATCCCAATGCTGCGTGTTTTTAATGATACTGCCCGTTATGTTGACCAGGGTGGTGGCAAACGTAAAGGCGCTTTCGCTATTTATTTAGAGCCTTGGCATGCAGATATATTTGAATTCCTTGACCTTCGTAAAAACCATGGTAAAGAAGAAATGCGTGCCCGCGATTTATTCTATGCACTTTGGGTGAGCGACTTGTTTATGCAACGTGTTGAGGCTAATGAGGATTGGAGTTTGTTCTGTCCACATGAAGCACCTGGTTTAGCTGATTGTCATGGTAAAGAATTTGAAAAACTTTACAAGAAATACGAGAAAGAGGGCCGCGCCCGCAAAACCGTAAAAGCGCAGGAACTTTGGTTTGCCGTGTTGGATGCCCAGGTAGAAACCGGTACGCCATACTTATTATACAAGGATGCTGCTAATGCTAAATCAAATCAGCAAAATTTAGGGACTATAAAAAGCTCTAACCTTTGTACCGAGATTTTAGAATACACTTCGGCTGACGAGATAGCGGTTTGTAACTTGGCTTCACTGGCGTTACCACGTTACGTTCGTGAAGGCAAATTCGATCACGAAAAATTGTATGAAGTAACTTATCAGGCTGCAATTAACCTGAATAAGATAATTGATAACAATTATTACCCGGTAGAAGAGGCCCGTACATCAAACTTAAGACATCGCCCAATTGGTTTAGGTGTGCAAGGTTTGGCTGATGCTTTCATCCTGCTACGTATGCCGTTTGAAAGCCCGGAGGCTAAGCAACTGAATATAGAGATATTTGAGACTATCTATTTTGCTGCCATGACGGCATCAAAAGACCTGGCCATAAAGGAAGGCCCTTACGCAACCTTTCAAGGGTCGCCATTATCAAAGGGCCAGTTCCAGTTTGATCTTTGGAATGTTAAACCAACCAGTGGCCGTTGGGATTGGGAAAACCTGCGTTTAGATGTAATGAACCATGGTGTGCGGAACTCTTTATTGGTAGCGCCAATGCCTACCGCGTCAACATCGCAAATATTGGGTAACAACGAATGTTTTGAACCATATACCTCAAACATTTACACTCGCCGTGTATTAAGCGGCGAATTCATCATCGTAAACAAACACCTGCTACGCGATTTAGTGAACCGTGGCTTATGGGATAACGCGATGAAGGATAAAATTATAACTGCCAATGGCTCTGTACAGGATATTGCCGAAATACCACAGGAATTAAAAGATCTGTACAAAACTGTGTGGGAGATAAAAATGCGTGATATTATAGACATGGCTGCCGACAGAGGCGCGTATATTTGCCAGTCGCAATCGCTTAACCTGTTCATCAATTCGCCAAACGCTTCTAAATTAACCTCAATGCACTTCTACGCATGGAAGAAAGGCTTAAAAACAGGTATGTACTACCTGCGTACACAAGCAGCTTCGCAAGCGGTTAAATTTACTGTTGAGAATCAGGGTGGTAAAAACATGGATCCTGTTATACCAGCGGTAGTGCAACAAGTGGAAGACGAGATACCTGCCGGCCCAACCTGCTCGATGGAAGAAGGCTGCGTTACTTGTTCAGCATAAACCCTAAATAAATTTAAATTATGAAAGGCGCCTCATTTGTTAAGGCGCCTTTTTTTTGCTCTTGTTTACAATGGCTTTTAAATCGTTTTTATTGCAAGAGGCATTAAAAATGCAAAAAATGCTATTAATCAATAAATTAACTATAGCTTAAAGGAGATTTTTTAGTGTCGGTTAAAAAAATGTGTTAAATTAGAGGCGTCAACCCATATCTTACCTTTATACATGCACTTCAGTTTCAAACGCTTATTTTATTCTTTCGCCATCCCGGTATCTTTCCTAATGATAATTTGTTTGCCTTCGCAAGCACAACGCCGAATGGGCACTAATGCCGATGGTAATATACTTGGCGGCAGTAGGGCCGGTAGTGGTAGTGGTGGTTACATCACAAGCGACGGATGGTTGTTAGCCCTAAATGGCGGGTACGAATCGCCACTGGGAGGATTAAGAGGTTCCTATAAAGGCGCACCTACATTTGGCATAACGCTTTCAAAAAAAATAAATCATTTTATCTTCTCGGGTACAGTGGATTATAGAGCATATCAACCTAAGCAAAGCTCTTATCCAATAGAATTTGAGTTTGCCGGCCAAGTCAGCACTGTAGGAGAAATAAGAGTAAGTAACTTTACAGGTGTTGGAGCTTATTTAGGTGCGGCATATGAGTGGCTGATCACACCATCAGCAAGCTTTTATGCAGGGCTCAACGGGGGCTTTATATCTTCTAAATATAAACTTACCGGCGAAACGCCCCAGGAGATCAATGAAACATCTCAATCTTCTAGCGTACCCTTTTTAGGTCCGAAATTGGGTTTGAATTTTGCGGTTACCAATAGAATAAACATAGGACTGGAAGTGCGTTACAATATCGGTATGGCAAAGACGACAATTGTAGGTGTTTTTGATACGCCTATTAATCCTGATTATAAGGCGTACGCCGGAAATATATTTTTAGCCTATAACTTTTAAAATTCGCGGCGGTTCGGTATCTTGAAGTAATGATCAAGCACGAGATAATAGCCTGCGACCGCTGTGGCAAACGCATAGAGTGTAAAGCAAATTCTTATACCAAATGCCAATGCAGCAATGTGCAATTAACCCTAAATGAGGTGCAATACATCAGCGAGAATTTTGAAGGCTGTATGTGTGCTGATTGTTTGATGGCTTTGCAGGTGGAGTATAGGAAGGTGATGGGGATAAGATAATAGTGGGGGAAGCTTAATAGTTTTAATCGTTAACAATGTGAAATATTAGAAATGAATTTTAAATGCATTTTAATCTCACTGATTACGCTAATCCAGGTTACTTTTTCAAAAGCTCAGCCAATTAAAGCGGGAGAGCAACTTAATGTTTGGGCAATTAAAGGGCTTGCGCTAAAGCAGCAACCGGCCTTCTCCGCTAAAACCCTACTCACCATAGCATACGGAAAGCCGGTAAAAGTAATAGGTGATAAATCTTTTGGGGCGGCCACAATGCCCGTTAAGAATAGCGCCCTGTTAAAAAGTCTGAAAGGAAACTGGATAAAAGTTTCCTACCAAGGCAAACAGGGTTATGTATTTGATGCCTACTTATTAAAAATGCCACCCTTTATTATGGATCGGTACGGCGTGTCTGAATCAGATGAAGATTATCTGAAAAGAAACTATGGCATAGCGCGAACCAGTAAGGTAAAAGGTAAGGATGAATACGAAAAGACAACGACGAATTATAAGAATGGCAATATATCCATATCGAGCGTATTTGATGGTTGTGTTGATACCGAATTGTATTTGAAAGGCTTAACCCATCAGCAAGCTACTGTATTTATGGAACCTCTTTTTTCTAATGATAATAATTTTCCGATGGAAGAGTTGAAAATTATAAAACTTAAAGAAGCGGTTAAAATATCTTATTACTTCTGCGACTGATTTGAAATTATAAATTCTTTTGAAGTGTCTGTTCTCACCACCCGAATAGTTTGTGAATTTGACAATCACTATACTGTCAAAATAGAAGATGATAGTCGTGTTGCTTATGCTTACTTATACGAAGGAGAAGACGTTATCGGCGATGTCTGGCTATATAATCAACAGGAACCGCCTGCAACCTCGTTTTGGTTACCAGAAGATATGCCGTTTTTAAATCCGAAGGAATATTTGTCAAAGGATGCGGTTATAAAACCCGTCGCAAGCGAAGACGAAATAAGATGCGAGTGGACAGAATCAAAAGATGATGGAATAATCGAAGTCGGCATTTACATCCGCGATAAGTTTATTGCATCTGTTGTAGTTGGTTCTAAACCAGGATGGTCTGTGCTGGTAGTTAAGGATGGCCCACTGGCTTATATGTATTAAACATTAAGTCCATCTTCACGCAAAAAAGGCTGCTAAATAAAAAGCGCCACGGTTACCCACAGCGCCTTAAATCCGAAATCGAACATTCGAAATTCGATATCAATCTAGCTCATTTTCAACTTTTTCTGTATATCGGCTACGTAACCTTTAAATTTCTTGTCTGTATCAATTAAATCCTCTACCGTTTGGCAAGCGTAGATAACCGTTGAGTGGTCACGTCCGCCAAAAAAGTTACCTATAGATTTAAGCGAGCTTTTGGTATGCGCCTTAGCCAGGTACATTGATATTTGTCTTGCCTGTACAATTTCGCGCTTACGGGTTTGTGATTTAACCATCTCAATTGGTACTTCAAAATATTCGCAAACCAAGCTTTGTATGTACTCCATCGATATTTCTTTTGAAGAATTTTTTACAAAGTTCTTCAACATTTGCTTAGCTAGGTTCAGATCTATTTCCTTGCGGTTAAGGGTTGACTGTGCCAATAGTGATACCATTGCGCCTTCCAACTCACGTACGTTATTGTCAATGTTGTGTGCTACGTATTCAATCACATCGTCGCCCAAATCGATACCATCCTGATATGTTTTATTTTTAAGGATAGCCATACGGGTTTCCAGATCAGGGATCTGCAGATCGGCAGAAAGGCCCCATTTGAACCTTGACAGCAGGCGCTCCTCTAAACCAGCCAGATCTTTAGGCGCTTTATCTGAAGTAATGATCAGTTGCTTGCCAGATTGATGCAGGTGATTGAATATATGGAAAAAGAAATCCTGAGTCTTTTCTTTGCCGGCAAAGTTGTGAACGTCATCCATTATCAGTACATCAATAGCTTGATAAAAGTTCACAAAATCATTAATGTTATTATGTTTAAGCGCGTCAACAAACTGTTGGGTAAACTTCTCGCATGATACGTAAAGTACCAGTTTATCAGGCAGCGTTTGTTTAATTTGATTACCTATGGCCTGCGCCAGGTGGGTTTTACCTAAACCTACACCACCATAGATCATTAACGGATTAAATGATGTACCACCCGGTTTGGCTGCCACGGCATAACCTGCCGAACGGGCCAAACGATTGCAATCTCCCTCAACAAAATTTTCAAAGGTATATTGGCGATTAAGCTGCGGGTCAACATTCAGCTTTTTAAGCCCTGGTATAACAAACGGGTTTTTTATATCCTTATTAATTGAAATGGGAATGGGCATAGACTGCTTTTTTGACTCGGCACCGTTACCGTTTGACGGCATATTTGTAGTATACGGTTTACTTGCCGAGGATTGTTCAACAACAATATTATATTCCAAACGCCCGTCGTCACCCAATTGTTTTTTAATTGTTTTACGCAGCAGGCCAACATAGTGCTCCTCTAACCATTCGTAGAAGAACAGGCTGGGAACTTGTATCGTTAAAACACTTCCTTCCATCCTTAAAGCTTTTATCGGCTCAAACCAGGTTTTGAAGCTTTGGGCCGGTATATTGTCTTTTATGATTTGCAGGCAGCAATTCCAAACGTTAGTACAAGTTTTTTCCATATAAAATTTTAGTAAAATATTGAATTACAACCCTCAGCGATACATTCTTTGGGTCTGCTACGGAACATCGAATATTCAGAAAAAAAGCGAATTAAAAAATTAATTTTTAACTTTTTATTGAAATAAATTTGAAAAAAATGCGTGTATCTATTGTGTGTTTTTCAGAACAATAAAGTATATTATTGGCATCGAAAACGTTAAAACATGTGTTCTAACACATTATAGTGCGTTTGGGCGTTATTTAGGCGGTTTTTGAACTCTATTCTATAAATATATTAAAGGGCATCCGCGCGTTTTGCAGGCAACAATTATTTCTTTTAGAAATAATATAGATTTAATATTCACCAAATATCTCGCGTAGTGTGCCGGCAATTTCGCCAAGGGTAGCATATGCTTCAACCGCCGTCAAAATATAGGGCATTAAATTCTCGTTACCCTCAGCCGCCTTTTTTAAGTTAAGCAATGATGAGTTAACAAGCACGTTATCTCTTGATGCTTTAAGCTCATTTATTTTTGCGATCTGAGCTTGCCTTATTTTATCGTCAACCCTGAAAGAAGCCTCGGTTTTTTCGCCCTTCTGCTCAAATTTGTTTACCCCAATAATTATCCGCTCGCCTGTTTCTATTTCTTTTTGATAGATATAGGCAGCCGCTGCAATTTCCTGTTGCATGTAATCCTGCTCAATTGCTTTAACAGCGCCGCCCATGGCATCTATCTTACCTATATATATATACGCAGCTTTTTCCAGTTCATCAGTTAGTGCCTCTATAAAATAGGAGCCGGCCAATGGATCGACAGTATCTGTGGCACCGGTTTCAAAAGCGATGATCTGTTGGGTACGTAAGGCTATTTGCGCTGCCACTTCGCTGGGTAGCCCAATAGCTTCGTCAAAACTGTTGGTATGTAAAGATTGGGTTCCACCGAGCACAGCGGCAAGTGCCTGCACCGTTACACGGCTTATGTTATTCATTGGCTGCTGTGCTGTAAGCGTTGATCCGCCGGTTTGCGTATGAAAGCGAAGCTTTTGGCCATTTGCATCGGTAGCGCCCATTTGTTTGGCGATGTTGGCCCACATGCGCCGCGCTGCTCTGAATTTGGCTATCTCCTCAAAAAAATTGTTATGACAGTTAAAGAAGAATGAAAGCCTTTTGGCAAATACATTAATATCCAGGCCTCGACTGATTGCCGCATTTAAATATGCTTTGCCATTAGCTAATGTAAAAGCCAACTCTTGCACCGCGGTTGAGCCCGCTTCGCGAATATGGTAGCCTGATATAGATATGGTGTTCCATTTAGGAAGCTCTTTGCTGCAATACTCAAATATATCTGTTATCAGCCGCATAGATGGAGTTGGAGGATATATATAGGTGCCACGCGCGGCATACTCTTTTAATATATCATTCTGTACCGTACCCGAAAGCTGTTTCAGATCTGCCCCTTGCTTTTTTGCTAACGCGATATACATAGCCAATAGCGTGGCGGCCGTTGCGTTGATGGTCATAGAGGTGGTGATGTCTGCTAGTTTAATGCCATTAAACAACGCTTCCATATCTTTTAATGAATCAATAGCCACACCTACTTTGCCCACCTCGCCCTCTGATAATTCATGATCAGAATCGTAACCAATTTGTGTAGGCAGATCAAATGCCACAGATAGGCCCATTGTGCCTTGGCTTAATAGATAATGATAGCGCTTGTTAGATTCTTCTGCCGTTGAAAAACCTGCGTATTGGCGCATAGTCCAGGGTTTGCCCCTATACATGTCTTTTTGTATGCCTCGCGTGTAAGGGAACTCGCCGGGTAATTCATTCATCGCCGAGGGTTCGGTATAAACCTCCTTTATCTCAATCCCCGATGTGGTTGTAACCTTTTTGCCCGGCATAATACTATAATATATTGTCAAGGTCCTTGCGGATGAGGCCGACGGCTATGTCGTAAGGATCGTTTTCTAACTGACTTAGGTGTGCTAAAATAATTCTGCCCAGTTCCATACCACTGGCATTTTCAGGCAATGCTTTTACTGCGTTGCTAACTATGTTTAGGGTATCATTTTTTAACTGCTTTACTACGCCCCACGCACGTAAACTCACATATATCTGTTGAGTAATGTTGTGCTGGTACTCATTGCGCACCTCGTTTACAACTAAGGCATGCAATTCAGCAGCCGTATAATCGCCGGCCTTTAACCGGATAAGCATGTTAGCAGGATTAACGCGTTCAATAAATAATACCATGCGCTCATATGCCTGCAAGCGCAAGGGCAGTGTTTGGCTGCTTATGCTTTTTTTTAACTCCAGCAATTGTATTGTATCCTGTTTATCCAGGTAAGGCTTTATAAGATAAAAAGCAATCCAAACAACACCAATACCGGCAACAGTATATTTTACTATATCTAATAAAAAAGGGTAAAGATTCATGCTGATGAAATATGTTAGGTGCAGGTCATAAAAAAGGCCGGCTCGACAAAAATCCGCATTTTACCTTATATTTGTGTAGTTAATTAAAAATAACATGAGTGTAGCCGTTGAAGCAGCTCCGGTAACGTTTACAACCGGCGCAGTAAAAGAATTACATAAATTAAAAGATCAGCAAGAAATAGGCGAGGGTTTTGGTCTGCGCGTTGGTGTTGAAGGCGGTGGTTGTGCCGGCATGAACTACGTTTTAGGCTTCGATCAAAAAAAGGAAGGCGATAACGAGTATTTTATTGAAGGTATAAAGGTATTTATGCACAAAGCGCATGGCATGTATCTTGCAGGCATGCAAATAGATTTTCAGGATGGATTGAATGCCCGCGGATTTACCTTTAGCAACCCAAATGCTGCAAGTACCTGCGGTTGCGGTACCTCGTTCTCTGTATAAAAAGATATTACTATCTACCTATATAAATAGAAAGCGGCTTCGATTATTTTCGAGGCCGCTTTTTTATTGATAAATATTTTTTCTATTAATAAGATTCCAACTCACCTTTTACCATCTCCATTAACCACATGGGTGTAGAAGTCGCTCCGGCAATGCCAACTGTATCTCCGGGCGAAAACATAGACGGACTTAATTCGGGTATGGATGAGATGAAATAAGTATCGGGATTATGTTTGCGGCATACCTCGTACAATACTTTTCCGTTTGATGATTTTACGCCTGATACAAAAACTACTTTATTAAAGTTTTTTGCAAACGCGGGTAGGTCCTTGTCCCGGTTAGATACCTGGCGACAAATAGTGTCGTTAGCATTTAGTTCATAACCACGCTCGGTAAGTACATCTTTTATGTGATAAAACTTATCCATGCTTTTTGTGGTCTGGCTGTAAAGGGTGATCTTTTGAGGAAGTTCTACGTTATCCAATTCGGCGATATCTTGAAAAACAAGCGCCTCGTTATTGGTTTGGCCTTGCAAACCTACCACTTCCGCATGTCCATGTTTGCCAAATATCAATATCTTTTCTTTGTTATCAAATGATGTTTTAATGCGGTTTTGTAGCTTAAGTACCACAGGGCACGATGCGTCTATGAGTGTAATATTGTTCTCTAACGCCGTACGATAGGTTTCCGGCGCTTCACCATGTGCACGTATCAGCACTTTTTCGTTATGCAGGTCTTTCAAAGCAGCGTGGTCTATAATGCGCAACCCTTTTGCCTTTAGCCTGCCTACTTCCTCATCATTGTGTACAATATCCCCAAGGCAATATAGGTAGCCATCTTCTGCAAGGATATCTTCGGCCATATCAATAGCGTAAATAACACCGAAACAAAAGCCGGAATCTTTATCAATAGTAACTTGTAGCTGAAGTGCTCCCATACGTTTGCAAATTTAAGTAATATTTAGTGCAAAATTACTTTATATGCGCCGTCCTTTCCACATCACGGTATGGGTAAGGTGTTTTTGGATGGCAACAAAAGCTATCGCAGTAAGGCTTATCATTTGCAATGGATGCAAAATAAGATTGTATACCGGATTTTGACCTGATGATAACGATTCCATAATCCGTCCGATTATAATAAGGGCTGCCATAAACAATATAAGCGGAATGTTTAGTGTGATGATAACCATCATTGGCCCGGCAATAGTTAGTAGTATGTATATCAAAAACCAAATAATGTTGTAGTTGAAAACTGAAAGGACATTTTTGCTAAAGCCATTTATAGCCCCCAAATAACTTTTGTACATGCGGCTGGTAAGCATGTTGTTTGACAGCAGGATTTCGCCACGGTATCCTGCCGCTTTAACCATTCGCATTATTTCGGCATCCTCCACAATTTTATCTCTTACCTGAGTGTGCCATTGATGGCGCCGGTAAACTTCGGCGTTAAAAAGCATAAACTGTCCGCTTGCTGTGGCAACAAAATGATTTTTTATCAGATATACCAACCTGAGAGGCAGTAACCCTAATAGCAGGTAATGCAGCAGCGGTACCACTATACGCTCGCCCGATGTAAGCATATCCGGGTTAGCAAAAACGCTTAACAAACCCAATTTATATTGATGCATACGGTATATTGCTGCATTTATCAATCCGTTATGCACCTGCTCATCAGCATCCAGAAATAATAGAAAATTGCCTTTGGCAGCGAGCGACAACTGATGACAGGCAAAGTTTTTACCAGTCCAGCCTGCAGCAAGTTTTTCTCCTTTTATTATCTTGAAATTTTGATGCCTGTCGCAAAAAGCTTTACATAATTTGTAAGTATCATCGTTTGAGTCATCGTCAAGAATGATCACTTCATAATTGTCATGATTTTGCCTCTTTATAGATTCCAATAACGCAATTATGTCGCGTGACTCGTTGCGAACCGGAATAAGAATTGATACAAGGTCTGTGTATTGCCGGTTTACGCGGCGCAATTTAGGATCGGATAAAAAATTGAACAGCGTAACAGTAAAGCGCAATATCATAAACAATAAAGTTGCGGCTATTATGTATATCACTGTTGGCTTTGTTATTGGTTTACCTGGGGCAGATTGTCTACAGCGTTCTGTCCTCCAAATTTAACTAAATATTCGTCAAGCGCGGGTACTATCAGCCAATGGCCCAGATCAACGTGATGTATTGCCGGGTCGTTTAGTTTTTCAATAAATGGCAACGCTTTTTTATGCGGAAATAAATTGTCGTGCTTGCCAAATATTAAAATACACTTTATTTTATGTTGATTGATAAGATCAGCCAATTTCTCGGTGTCTGGAGTAAGCAGGCGCATCAGGTTAAGTGTGTAATATACATCCAAACGCTTTTTTGGTGTATCCAACTCACTGTAAGCGATATCATATAAACTTTGGTCGATAAACCCAATACGCAGCAAGTTTTTTAGCAGCGATGTAGCCATCCATTTGCTTTTGGTTAGGCGCCTAAATAGGCGTTTGCCAGGTCCTTGGTGTAATAAAAAATGAAAACCCTTAAAAACAGACAAGCCATCAGGCGCCATCAGGATAACCTCATCAATAAGATCAGGAAATTCCTCAACCAATATAAGTGCCAGGTTGGCACCGATGGAGTAGGCCATTACCGAGAACCGCTGACGGCCATGCAGTTTAAACCACTCCTCGGCATAGTGTCGTATCATGGTGCGTGGCATCCCCGCAACTATTTGTTCTTCGGTCCAGTTATCTAATTTGCTTTCATGATGAAAAAAGTGGTCAAAGCCATAGATATGATATTCCTTTAAAACAGACTGCTCCAAGACATGGAACTGTTTTCCGGTCATACCATAGCCATGAAAAGCCAACAGGGGTTTGTTACCCGTTCCGTATTCATGAAAGTGTACTGTTCCCAACCCGGGGATCTGTAAAAAACCCATTGAGGCAATATTAAGGATTATGCTCAAATAAGTGAATAGGGAATTTGCGTTTTACGTAACATCAAATAAAACTAATGGTTAAACCACCTGTTATCTCATAAAACGCACTATGAGTGATATTGCCCGACGTTTCCCCCAAAACCCATTACTAAAACCCGCCGACCTGCCGCCAAGCGAGGAAGGTCTGCATATTATTTGCCTGCTTAACCCCGGCGTATTTAAATTTGAAGGCAAGACTTGGCTCATTGTTCGGGTGGCAGAGAACGCGGTACAAAAGGAAGGCTCAATCTTTTTTCCCATCCTTAACGAACTGGGCAAAACCGAGATAATAGAGCTGCCTGCCGAACACCCTGAACTCATCACTACCGATCCGCGAGTTATACGTTATATGGGTTTGGATTACCTCACGACGTTATCGCACCTGCGTTTGCTTTGCAGCGATGACGGCCTTAACTTTTACGAGCCTGAAGGCTACATCTCATTATTCGGGATGGGTTATTTAGAGGCCTTTGGTATTGAAGATTGCCGGGTTACGCAGATAGACGATACCTATTATCTAACCTTCACTTCCGTATCAGGCAATGGCGTGGGGGTGGGGATGCGTACTACAAAAGACTGGAAAACCTTTGAGCGCCATGGCATGATACTGCCACCACATAATAAGGACTGCGCCATTTTTGAGGAGAAGATAAACGGCCTTTACTACGCCCTGCATCGCCCAAGCAGCGTGGATATAGGCGGCAATTATATATGGATAGCAGAGTCGCCGGATGGTGTGCATTGGGGCAGGCACAAATGCATTATTAAAACCAGGCCGGATAGTTGGGACAGCGCCCGGGTTGGCGCGGGCGCTGCACCGATAAAGACAGACAAGGGCTGGCTGGAAATTTACCATGGCGCTAACAAGGAGCATCAGTACTGCCTGGGCGCTTTCCTGCTTGATTTGAACGACCCTACTAAGGTTATCGCACGAGCCGAAGCCCCCATTATGATACCTACTGAACCTTACGAGCTAAGCGGATTCTTCGGTAACGTGGTGTTTACCAATGGCCATATTGTTGACGGCGATACTATTACCATTTACTATGGCGCGTCTGATGAGTTTGTTTG
>CBFGNU010000038.1:0-19085 GCA_965650195.1 uncultured Mucilaginibacter sp.
GTAACATGAGCCGCCTCCGTTTTCAAAAAACAATCGGATACTGTTGTAGAGGTAAAATATAGGTGCCCCGGGCTGAGCTTGCACATTTACCTGGCTACCATTAATATTTAACAGCGGCATTATAGCGGGCGCAGGGGTAATTGTTGGCGTACCAACTACAAACGATAGCGTTGAACCCTGCCCTTTGCCAAAAATATTTTCAAAATCAACAAGCGACGCGATTTTGACCGGAGTGTTTAACAACGACACCCCGTTATACCGCGCAGTATAAGTATACCCGATAAAAGCCGGGACAGCTGTAGCAACTTCAATCACAGAGTTGGGGAATGCGTTTAATTCGGCGATATAAACTCCCGGAGTTTTCGGATTGTTAGGATTCATCATGATTAAGGTTTAGCTGGATTATTATGATTGTGTTTGTAAATACACACCATCAAATCTAATGCATTCTTCGGCTAAACCAAATAACCCGTTTCTGAGCTGTAGTAACCGGGCATGCTAAGCGCGTTTGGATTCAGCAGGCGACCTGTCGGAAACGACAGCAATAAACCAAGCCTGTTGCTAAACTACTTTATCACCCCCTCCATCAAAGCATACCTTGCAACAGTATTATCCGGCACGCCTTTGCTATCGGCATCAATTATCATCACCTTTTTTGTGCCATTGCCTTGTACGGTATCCCATTGTGGCAAACCTGTTGCATTTGGGTTGCCTGTTTTAATAAAGTTGGCAAAAAAATCATGCATTACCTGGGCTGTTTTAAGGTCCTCGGGTGTCCAGTTGTAAACTTTGTTGTAGTGCAGGTTACCCATGGCGTACTCTATCTCTGCCGAGTGTACAGCCCCGGTAGGGGCCTCTGCTTCGGTGGCCAGTTTAGGACGCGGCCGGGTATATAAGTAACGGTATACAGGTGCTTTTTGCGTGCGGGCCTGCATATCTATCAGTTTCCAGGTGCTGAAAGCAATAAAGCGGTCGGATGCCAGGGCGTTGCCTGAGGCTATTATTTCTTCTTTGGTTGTTGCCGGGTATTGCTGTAATACCTCGGCTGCTTTATCAGGATATAAACGCTGAATAGCCGCCTTGTAATTCTCGGGCGTTGGCGCAACGTTTCTGCCTAATATGCTTTTATAGTCGCCTTCTGCCGAGTTCCAGCCTGCTAACAGCGCTACCGGCATTTGCTTGCCTGCCGCAAAGATTTCCTGTGGTTGCTGCGGAAGGAAATAACCATCAACCGTACAGCCAAAACGGCCGTTGGCGCCCCATTTCAACAGCGAATCAGCGGGGATCTTGCGCAGATCGGCCAATGAAGCCGCTTTAACGCGGGTAGCGAATGAAACACCTGCTTGCTCAGCAGCGGCTAACGGTGTAGGCGACAGGTTGCCCAGCAAAGCGCCGCTTTCTGCAATGGCAGCACGGAACAGTCCTTTTGATAAAGGCGAGGCCATTTGCGCCGATACCGCCATAGAGCCCGCTGATTCGCCGGCGATGGTAACTTTATCCGGATCGCCACCAAATGCAGCTATATTCTTTTTAACCCAAAGCAAGGCAGCGTGCAGATCCATCAAGCCGTAATTGCCCGAAGCATGCTCAGGAGATTCTTTGGTCAATTCAGGATGAGCCATAAATCCGAATACGCCCAAACGATAGTTTACGGTAAGTGCCACAATACCCTTTTTGGCCATGCTTTCGCCATCGTATCTACCTTCAGATCCATCGCCGGTACGGAAACCGCCGCCGTAGAAATAGACCAGTACCGGCAGTTTTTCGTTGCCGGTTTTGGCCGGTGTCCAAACGTTAAGGTAAAGGCAATCTTCGCTCTTGCCATTGCTGCGGAAGATCATATCGCTATATAAGGGTTGCTGCATAGCCTGCGGACCAAAATGATCGGTCTTAAGCACACCGTTCCAATTATCAGCCGGCTGCGGGGCTTTCCAGCGCAGATCGCCCACGGGTGGCTTTGCAAACGGAATCCCTTTAAATGAGCGTATGCCGCTGGTTTCGGTTACGCCTTGCACAATACCATTGGCTGTTTTTATTTGCGGACCGTTGCTTGTCATATTTTGCGCGTTGCTGCTCAATACAGCAGCTAAAGCTGCCGAAAGCAAGTATATTTTTTTGTTCATAAAGCCAGATGCTTAATAGGTTCAACACAAACTTAATTATTTGTTGTAATTAATTGCAAAACGTGGCTACAAAAACAGTAAGTCGGGCCGTCTTTGCAGATAATGGGGCCAATATTTATAATATAATTGTAATAATAGCGAGACCAGCGTTTTCCCTATAATTTACCCGCGTTGTTGGCGTTACAAACACACAACGGTAAAGTCTGTATTACAAACACTTGTTTATATACAACTTATCAAACTTTTATTACTTTTGCCACCCGAATGAGGTTAACGTTGATCATATTAAGCATACTGCTGTTGTTTCAAACCAATACGCAGGCATCTTATGTTCGTAACAGACATGTGGCTGCTGTTAAAGCCTTCGTTTTGGAGAAAAAAAAGGCGGAAGCGCTTAATAATTCTCTCACCCTGCCAAAATATAGCGAGCACAGAAATCTGGATAAGGCGCCGCAGGTTTTATTTTGGGATTGCGAGGAAGACGAAGACGACGCCCCTCAGTGCGATCTAAAAAAATTCAAACTCTTGTGCGGCTTTTATTTAACGCTGCCCACACTATACCATTTCGTTTTAAACTATTTAAAACCGGAAGTTATAACGCACGAGCGTTTTAGCTTACAGATATCCTCTACAAAGTATATCGTTCAGAGATCATTACGGATCTGAACACTCCCCACTTCAGCTTAAGGAACAGATAACCGGCCATATTGCGCGCTGAGCGTTTTATGCCCGTTACCGGCGAATGCCTTGTTTGGCCTTCCCGCCTCCTACATTTCAAAACCAACTCTTAATTAATACTATGAACAAAATTGTGGTGCTTGCCGGCATGATGGCCCTGTTAGGTCAAATCGGCTGTACGTCAAAATCCGAAGGAAAAAAAGAGACTGTTACGTACACCGTAACAAGTCCGCTAATGGTAGATACATCTTTCACCAAAGAATATGTGTCGCAGATCCGCGCTGTGCGCGATATTGAGATCAGATCTCAGGAAAAAGGCTTTTTGCAAAATATTTATGTTGACGAAGGTCAGTACGTAAAGGCCGGGCAGCTTTTATTCAGAATTATGCCCAAAATGTATGAAACTGAAGTTTTAAAAGCCGAAGCCGAGGTAAAAGCCGCCGAAGTGGAACTATTGAATACGCAAAGCCTTGCCGATAAAAACATAGTTTCTAAAAACGAACTCTCCATGGCCAAGGCCAAACTTGCCGGCGCAAATGCGGGGCATTCTTTAGCCAAGATCCATTTGTCGTTTACCGAGATACGGGCACCTTTTAACGGTTATATCGACCGCATCCCTAAAAAATTGGGCAGTCTTATTGATGAGGGCGAACTGCTGACTACCCTGTCAGACAACAGCGACGTTTATGCCTACTTCAACCTGTCTGAACCTGAGTATTTGAATTACCAGGAGGATAAAAAAGGTCGCGCCGATACTCATGTTAACCTGCTTTTAGCCAATAACAACGTGTTAAAATACAAAGGCGAGGTACAAACTGTTGAAAGCGAGTTTGAAAACGAAACCGGCAACATTGCCTTTCGTGCAAAATTCCCTAACCCGGATGGCCTTTTGCGTAATGGCGAGACCGGTAAGGTTTTGATGAAGATCCCGCTTAGAAACGCATTTGTGATCCCGCAAAAAGCAACCTACGAGATACAGGATAAAAAATACGTGTTTGTGGTAGGCAAAGATGCCACGGTACGCTCGCAGGTTATAGCTGTACGTGGCGAACTACCCGACCTATATGTACTTGACGGGGACGGTTTAGGTAAAGATGACAAGATTTTGCTTGAGGGCATTCAAAACGTAAAGGATGGGGACAGGATCAATTTCAAATATGAAAACCCTACAGAAGTAATGTCGCGCCTTAAGTTAAAGGCCGAGTAGATCACATTATATACATAAAAGATGTTTAACAAATTTATTCAGCGACCTGTACTTTCAATAGTAATATCGCTGCTAATAGTTTTCCTGGGTTTGCTTGCCATGGTTCAGTTGCCGGTAACGCAATTCCCTTCCATATCGCCCCCAAGGGTGAATGTGATAGCCGAGTATCCCGGTGCCAATAATGAACTGCTGATCAAATCGGTGGTAATTCCTCTGGAGCGAGCCTTGAACGGTGTGCAGGGAATGAAATACATGACCTCTGATGCCGGTAATGACGGCGAGGCCTCTATCCAGATAGTTTTTAATTTAGGTACTGATCCTAACCAGGCGTCGCTTAACGTTCAAAACAGGGTAGCATCGGTAGTAAATAAGCTGCCGCCGCTGGTAGTGCGCGAGGGTGTGAAAATATCCCGCCAGGAATCGAGCATGCTGATGTACATCAACCTGTACAGCGATGACCCGCATACCGACCAGAAATTTCTTTTCAATTTTGCAGATATCAACCTTTTGTCGGAGTTGAAGCGTGTAGACGGCGTGGGATTTGCGGATATATTAGGTAACCGCGAGTATGCCATGCGGATATGGCTAAAGCCCGACCGAATGTTGGCCTATAAAATATCAGCAGACGAGGTAATGAAAGCCCTTTCTGAACAGAGTTTAGAGGCTTCGCCGGGCAAAACCGGCGAAAGCTCCGGAAAACGCTCACAGTCTTTTGAATATGTATTGAAATATTCGGGGCGATTTACTACCAAAGAGCAATATGAAAAGGTGGTGCTGCGGGCAACACCTGATGGCGAGATCCTTCACCTGAAGGATGTTGCAGATGTTGAGTTCGGTAGTTCCATGTACGATATTTATTCCAGCCTTAACGGCAAGCCTTCGGCCGCCATTGTGTTAAAGCAATCGTACGGAAGTAATGCCAACAAGGTTATTGAGGATGTAAAAGCTAAACTGGCAGAGATACAATCCAATTCGTTCCCCAAGGGAATGCATTATGAGGTCAGCTATGACGTATCCAAATTTCTCGATGCGTCTATAGATAAAGTTATCCATACACTGGTGGAAGCATTTATACTGGTGAGCCTGGTGGTATTCATCTTCCTTGGCGACTGGCGCTCAACGCTTATACCGGCCATTGCGGTGCCCGTATCGCTTATCGGTACGTTTATGTTTATGCAGTTTTTTGGCATCACATTAAATCTTATTACGCTGTTTGCGCTGGTACTGGCTATTGGTATTGTGGTGGATAATGCAATAGTTGTGATCGAGGCGGTGCACGCCAAGATGGAGGCCAAGCACTATTCGCCCCGCAAAGCAACAATTGAAGCCCTGCACGAAATAAGTGGAGCCATTATAGCCATCACGTTTGTAATGGCGGCGGTGTTTATCCCGGTAGCATTCATGTCTGGTCCGGTAGGTATTTTTTACCGGCAGTTCTCTATCACCATGGCCACGTCTATTGTGCTGTCGGGTTTGGTTGCCCTAACGCTTACCCCTGCCTTGTGCGTAATAATGCTGAAAAACAATCACGGCAAGCCAAAAAAACGCAGTATAGTTGATAAAATGCTCGATGCGTTTAACAACCGGTTTGATAAACTTTCGGGCAGATACATAGCCCTGCTGGGCGTAATTGCTAACCGCCGCATGGTTACATTTTTAATGCTGATAGGTTTTTGTATAGGCACCTGGTTGCTTAATAGCAGCCTGCCAAGCGGTTTTATTCCTAACGAGGACCAGGGCATGTTTTATGCCATTATCCAAACTCCGCCGGGCTCTTCGTTGGAAAGAACGAACGAGATAGCTGAACGGATACAAAAAATTGCCGAGAAAATGGAAGAGGTGAAGTCCGTATCGGCTTTGGCTGGTTACGAGGTACTCACCGAAGGTACCGGCTCTAACTCAGGCACTTGTTTGATCAACCTTAAAAGCTGGGAGGATAGAAAACACTCTGTTCAGCAGGTAATAGACGAGCTGGAAGAAAAATGTAAGGACATAACCGGTGCCAACATTGAGTTCTTTCAACCCCCTGCCGTACCGGGTTACGGGGCCGCGGGTGGTTTTGAGCTGCGTTTGTTAGATAAATCAGGGTCTGGCGATTACAAAAAAATGGAAACGGTAAGCGATGGGTTTGTCCGCGAGTTAAATAAACGGCCGGAACTATCGTCTGTATTTAGTTTTTACAGCGCCAGCTTCCCGCAGTATAAATTAAATGTTGATAACGACCTTGCGCAGCAAAAAGGCGTAACTATTGACAACGCCATGAACACGCTATCTACGCTCATAGGTAGTAACTACGAGATCAGCTTTATTCAGTTTGGCCGCCAATACAAGGTGATCATACAGGCACTGCCGCAATATCGGGCGCTACCCGAGGATATATTGAAACTGTATGTAAAGAACGATCGCGACGAGATGGTGCCATTTTCGGCTTTCATGAAAATGGAAAAAGTTTACGGCCTTTCTGAGATCACACGGCATAACATGTACAACTCGGCGCAAATAAGTGGTTCTGCCGCGCCGGGATACAGCAGCGGTACAGCGCTGAATGTAATAGCGGAAGTGGCGCAAAAAACATTGCCACGCGGTTTTGGTATTGACTGGGCCGGGATCTCAAAAGATGAATCATCACGTGGTAACGAGGCAGTTTATATCTTCCTGATCTGTCTGGGCTTTGTTTACTTCATTCTGTGTGCACAATATGAAAGTTTCATTTTGCCATTCTCTGTTATCCTATCGCTTGTTGCAGGCATATTCGGCGCCTTATTGTTCCTCAAAATATTTGGTTTAGAGAACAATATTTACGCGCAGGTAGCCATTATCATGCTCATAGGTCTACTTGGTAAGAATGCGGTACTTATAGTTGAGTTTGGCGCACAGCAACATCGCGCCGGCGAGACCGTGCTTCAGTCGGCTATAACAGCTGCCAAAGTAAGGTTCAGGCCCATTTTGATGACATCCTTCGCGTTTATCGCCGGTTTGATCCCGCTTATGTTCGCGTCAGATCCCGGTAAACTGGGTAACAGAACCATAGGTAGCGCCGCCGCAGGCGGTATGCTTATCGGGACCGTTTTTGGATTGCTCATCATCCCCGGTCTGTACTTCATATTTGGAACGATAGCAGCGAAACATAAACTTGTTCATGACGAAGAAGAAAATCCGTTAACCGAAGAAATTGACAACAATGTTTAAAATAAGCAAAATAACCTATTACGCCCTTTCGGGCATTTGCATTATTGCGGCGGGGTGTAAGATCCCGGCTGTAACGCAATCTGCAGGAATGCGACCAGGGCCCACATCGTTTAACACCAGTACCGACACCCTGAACACTGCGGCAACCAATTGGCGCAGCTTTTTTAAGGACAAGTACCTGGCTGATCTGATTGACACTGCCCTTATTAACAATCAGGAGTTGCTGATAACGTTTCAGGAAATTGAAATGGCGAGGAACGATATCAGGATAAAAAAAGGTGCTATGCTGCCATCAGTAGGATTGCGTGCGGGCCTTGGTGTGGATAAGGTAGCACGTTATACAAGCCAGGGCGCAGGCGACGCGTCTACCGAGATCACCCCCGGAAAAGAAGTGCCGGAAGCCCTGATGGATTATTCTGTGGCGGCGGTTGCCAATTGGGAAGTGGATATCTGGAAGAAGCTAAGCAACGCCAAGCAAGCTGCTGTTAAACGCTACCTGTCAACCGTTGAGGGCAAGAACTTTGTTTTAAGCAACCTGGTAGCCGAGGTAGCAGATTCTTATTATGAATTGCAGGCGCTGGATAATCAGCTAGATATTATACGCCAAACCATAACCCTCCAAAAACAGGCGCTTGATGTTGTAAAACTTCAAAAAAATGCATCACGAGCTACAGAGCTGGGGGTTAAAAAATTTGAAGCAGAGGTTTTGGGCTCGCAAAGCCGCGAGTTTGATATACTACAACAGATAAAAGAAACGGAAAATCGCATTAACTTTTTATTAGCCCGCTATCCGCAGGAAATACCCCGCGATAAGGCAAGTTTCTTGTCAGGAGTACCGGCCTTAATTAATTACGGCGTACCTGCACAAATGTTGTCAAATCGCCCTGATATTAAACAAGCCGAGTTTGAACTGGAAGCCGCCAAGCTTGATGTAGGAGTGGCAAGGAAAGAGTTTTATCCTTCGCTCAATATCTCGGCTGCGGTAGGTATACAGGCATTTGACCCGTCGTACCTTGTGAAGTTTCCGGCCTCTATATTATGGAACCTGGTTGGCGAGGTTACTGCACCGTTGGTCAATCGTAATGCAATAAAGGCGGAATACCTTAATGCAAACGCAAGGCAGCAGCAAGCGCTTTACAATTATCAGCGCACTGTACTTAATGCCTATATGGAAGTTGCTACCGAACTTTCTCGCATTGATAACCTGGAGAAAAGCTACGATCTTAAATCAAAACAGGTAGGGGCATTAACAACGTCAATAGATATTGCTAATGACTTGTTCAAATTTGCCCGGGCAGATTATTTTGAGGTATTGATGACGCAGCGCGATGCACTGGAATCAAAACTTGAAATGGTAGAGACACGCAAGGCGCAATTGATAGCGACAAGCAACATTTATAAATTTTTAGGCGGAGGCTGGAAATAGGATTAAAGACCCCCGGTTTGAGTTGGTTAATCGGCAGGCGCGCATATTGCGGCGATGGCAACATCGCTGCAATATGGCCAGCGCCTAATGCTCAATGGTTAAGTGACGCAGGATAAAAGTAGAGCCATCTGAATATTTGCACATCTACACATTCTCTCATCCGCATATCTGCACATTTGCTACCTTTGCAGCAATGAGCAGAGGAAAAGGAACAAAAGCGCCCCAGGTTTTTGAAGACGTAAACATTATTGATATCGCCGAAGAAGGCAAGGGCGTTGGCAAAGCCGACGATTTTGTGCTTTTTGTGGAAAAAGCCGTGCCCGGCGACGTTGTAGATGTACAGGTATATCGCAGCAAAAAAAACTTTGGCGAAGCTAAGATAATTGCTCTTAAGCAGTCCAGCATTCATCGCGTGGCTGCTTTTTGCGAGCATTTTGGCACCTGCGGCGGGTGCAAATGGCAACACATGACGTATGATGCGCAGCTGCAATTCAAGCAAAAAACAGTAGCTGATGCTTTAGGCAGATTGGCTAAAATTGAAGTAGACGGGATGCTGCCTATTGTGGCTTCGCCTGCTGACAGGTATTATCGTAACAAGCTGGAGTTTACCTTCAGCAACAAACGCTGGCTGTACGATGGCGAGAACCGTGACGATGCGGAACTAAACATGAATGCACTCGGCTTTCATATTCCCGGAAGGTTTGATAAAATTTTAGATGTACGGCATTGTTATTTACAGGCTGACCCGTCAAACGCTATCCGTAACAGCATTGACACCTTTGCGCGTGCTAACGATTACATGTATTATGATCTGCGCAACCACACGGGCAACCTGCGTAACCTTATTATCCGCACCTCGTCAACCGGAGAGTTAATGGTAATTGTTGTTTTCGCTTACGCGGATGAAGAGCGGTTGAATGCGCTGATGACTTTTGTTGAGGCTGAGTTTCCTGAGATAACCTCCCTGCTATATATACTCAACGAAAAAAAGAACGATACCATTTTTGACCAGGAAGTACATGCCTGGAAAGGCCCCGAATATATTCACGAGGAAATGAATGGTATACGGTTTCGTATAGGGCCAAAATCATTTTACCAAACCAACTCGGCCCAGGCGTTGCGCTTGTACGAAATAACCCGCGACCTTGCAGATTTTAAAGGCGATGAACTTGTTTATGACCTTTATACCGGTGCCGGCACCATTGCCAACTTTGTGGCGGGCAATGTGCGCGAAGTTGTTGGCGTTGAATACGTGCCTGATGCTATAGAGGATGCTAAAATCAATAGCGCCATTAATAATATCAGTAATACTAAGTTTTACGCAGGCGATATGAAAGATGTGCTTTCGGCAACATTTGTTGCGGAACATGGCAAGCCCGATGTTATTATAACTGATCCGCCGCGGGCAGGGATGCACCCGGATGTGGTAGAAAGGCTAATGGAAATCGAAGCTGAAAAGATTGTGTACGTAAGCTGCAATGCCGCCACGCAAGCGCGTGATCTGCTTGTGCTAAAAGAAAAATACGACGTGGAAACCATACAACCTGTTGATATGTTTCCGCATACGCAGCATGTGGAGAATGTGGTGCTTTTGAGAATTAAGAAATAAGAGGCAAGAATCAAGACATATGAATCCGGAAGATCTGCTTAATGAAGGCAGCGGCTCCCAACAGCCGGCAGCCAAAAGTCCGCTGCTAAGTTTAGAGCACGACCTTAAAGTTTTTAACGATGCCATCCGCGAGGTGGCGGTTGAGATAATTGTTGAAGGGTTGTCTAAATACCCCATTTTTATAGCGCATCAGCATGAGTTAAAGATAGGCGAGGTTATACTAGACCGCCATGAGTTAAACTCTGAATGGACCATTCACGCGTCTACCCTTGAGGAGTTTGTCGATCGTGGTGTAATAAAACCGGAGCTTAAAGAGCGTTTTATTGCCAGCTACAAAAGCCCCAAGGACCACATGTGTGTATTTGTTGTGGTGCCAGAGGGGGCAAACTTCGTTTACTTCCCCTATATAAAATAGCGTCTGCCATTTTATTATTTAATGTTTAAATGTTGTGATTTGCAGCTATCTTTACCATAAGAATCTGATCTGCTATAAATTTTCGTGTTGCAACACGTATAACACTACCTATATAATGGAATCTTCAGACAAAACATTACTCATTCTTAATAAACAGCAAATACAACAAAAGATAGACAGAATTGCCTACCAGATACTGGAAGATAATTTTGACGAAGAGGAGATACTCATTGCGGGTATGCTGCCACGCGGCGGGCACTTAGCCGCGCGCCTTAAAAAAGTACTTGATGAGATAGCGCCTTTTAAAACCAGGCTGCTTACTATTAAGATTGATCGTTTTAGTACCAGCCTTAATGCTCAGATTGATTTTGAGCTGGAAGAATGCACCAATAAGACTGTTATTTTGGTAGATGACGTTCTGAACAGCGGAAAATCATTAGCGTATGGTTTTGGCGTTTTTTTGGACGCGCCGTTAAAGAAGCTACGCACTGTTGTTTTGGTTGACCGTAACCACAAAAACTTCCCGGTAAATACTGATTATGCAGGGATTGCATTATCAACTATTATAAAGCAACATATTGATGTAGTGCTGGATGAAGATGGGCAGGAAGATGCTGTTTACCTGAGGTAATAATTAAATTAATAGCATCTAAGAACATAGCTAATTAAAAAGCTGTTGTTACATTACATAAAGTTGTTGCCGCTCCTTACAACACAACATTAGTTCGAATGGCAGAAAAGATCAAAATACTTTACCTGGATGACGAGATAGACAACCTTACAGGCTTTAAAGCCTCGTTCAGGTTAGACTATCAGGTCTTCACTGCTGTAAATGTTCAGGGAGCAATAGATTACCTCACAGAGCATCCGGACATAAGGATCATATTTTGCGATCAACGTATGCCCGGAAAAACCGGCGTTGAGTTTTTCGAACAAATTAGGGGCACGTTCCCGGCACCGATACGCATACTCATCACGGCTTATGTAGATATTGAGTCGGTTATTGAAGCTATAAACAGAGGTAATATTTTCAGGTTTATTAAAAAACCCTGGGATGCTGCAGATGTTATCTCAGCTATTGATGAGGCCAACAAGTTTTATCATACCAATTCAATACTTACTGTAAAAAATGAAGAGCTGCGAAAGGCATATGCGGAATTAGATAAGTTTGCCTACAGTGTAAGCCATGATATAAGAGGACCACTTTCGGGTATTTTAGGGGCGATAACTGTAGCGCGGGAGATCTATGATATCAACGAAATGAAAGAGATGCTTTTCCTGATGGAAAAATCTCTCAAAAAACTGGATACCTACATTTTAAGCATGCATGATTATTACAGCTTGCAACGCGGCGAATTGCGTATTAAAGAGGTCGACTTTAACAAGGTAGCAAAGGAACTGAGAGACATTTATCGTGTGATGGCAGATACCAATAATATCGACTTCAATATCACTGTTGACCAGCGTGAGCCGTTCAGAAGCGATATTGGACCATTGAAACTTATTTTAAACAACCTTTTATCAAACGCGTTTAAATATCAAAGTAAGGCCAGCGACGATAAAAAAGTGGAATTGACCATGTTGGTGCACCGGGGTACCCTTCATATTGAGGTAAAGGATACAGGAATAGGAATATTGGGTAATCATATTAACGAAATATTTAACCTGTTTTACCGCGCCAGCTCGCAGGAAGCCGGTTCCGGTTTCGGTTTATACAATGTAAAAAGCGCACTGTTAAAGCTTAACGGCCATATCGAGGTAAACTCCGCGCTTAATAAAGGAACAACGTTTAAAGTTACTGTCCCCACTAAATAAGAGATGGATTTATCATTTATGGTAATTGACGATACGGAGCTTGATCATTTCATCGTAAAGAAAATGGTTCTCCACGCCGATAAACGCTTTGAGGTTAAGGCGTTTTATGAAGCCATGTCAGCCCTTGCCCATATAAAGGGGGACGGCGAAGTGTTAAAAGATAGCGTATGCACACTGGTGTTGCTTGATATATATATGCCTATGATGAATGGCTATGAATTTTTAGACGAATTTGAAGCGCTTGATCCCGCTATACAGGATAAATACTACATTGTAGTGCTAACCTCATCGCATGAACCGGCTGACATGAATCGGATCGGTGCCTATAAAAGTACTAAAGGCTTATTAAGCAAGCCACTCTTAGCAGAGGATCTTTCGGCGGTAATAAACCGGATGATAACCGAAAAAAATATAAAATTAGTTTAAAGGGCTTTAGGAAAGCAGTTTTTGGCGTAGCAAAAACTCCAACTGGTCATTAGAAGTACCCAGTAGTTTATTTTCTTCTTTTAGCTTTTCTTTTTGCAGGTAAGCCTCGTATGCGCGGTTAATGGTGATATCCAACTCTTCTTCGTTCCAGGGCTTGCTCAGGTAGTGGAATATCTTTCCTTTATTAACAGCGTCAACCACCGCGTTCATATCAGCATATCCGGTAAGTAATAAACGCATAGGGTCCGGAAACTTTTCAATTACTTTCTCTAAAAACTCTACCCCCGTCATATTGGGCATGCGTTGATCTGTTATAATGATCTCAATGGGCTTTTCGCTCAATATTTTCAGCGCCTCATCACCGTTTATTGCGGTATAAACCTGGTATTTTACGCGAAAAACAGCCTTAAAAGAAAACAGGTTATTCTCCTCATCATCTACGTAAAGTACTGCTATCTTTTTATCGGCCATAATCCATTGCGTTCATTTCGTCTTAGGGAACGTTATAATTGTGCTAACAACTATCAAATATAAGAGTTTCTGTATTTAATAATATGTTAGCACAATAAATGCAGAAAATTAAAAAATGATCTTGCCGAATGACGTAACCAGCGAACCGATACGAACCGCATCAAAAATACGCTCCTCGGTAGTGCCAAGTTTGATCAGGGAATCTTCGTGAGCGTTAACGCACATCTCGCAGCCGTTAACCGCCGAAATAGTAAGACTCATCAGCTCAAAAAACTCCTTCCCTGTTACAGGTTTCATCATCAGCTGCATACGTATGCGTGCGGGTATCTGGCTATACTTTTCCTTTTGCGTAAAGTGCCTAAAGCGGTAGAAAATATTGTTTGATGCCAGTAGCGACGCGCAACCCACAGCTTCGGCTATTTCCTCGGCAGTAGCGCCGCTCTTCTCTGCGTAGCCGGTATAAAAATTAACCAGCGGATTGTTGTTGTTATTTACGGCTGTTGACAGCCCAAGCAAGGCACATTCCTTTTCTGATAAATGGGCAGATGTTAGCGTGCTGTTAAAGTTGAGCTTAAGGTCGCGCACATAGCGCGACTCGCCTTTTTCTAACAAACTTAAACTTGCGTTTGTATAATCAGCATCAAGCCCTATAATTTGCAGTAATTCGTTTATTGTTTCTGTAGTTTCGCTCATTTGATTTGATAATCAGTGTGTTATATTTCTTGTCGAAGAAAAAAATATCCCCATAGCATACACTAGGGGGATATAATTATTATAAAGTTAAACGGTTAAGGTTTCCTGGCCTTTTTCCCAGTTACATGGGCAAAGTTCGTCGGTTTGTAACCCATCTAATACGCGTAAAACCTCTTTCACATTACGGCCAACGCTTAGGTCGTTAACACATACCCAACGTACAATGCCGGTAGGATCAATAATAAAAGTAGCGCGGTAAGCAATTTTTTCATTAGGCTCTAAAATGCCCAGATCTTCTGCCAATGATTTTGAAGTATCAGCAAGCATCGGGAATTTCAGATCACGCAAATCGTCATGATGGGTTCTCCATGCGGCATGAACGAATTCAGAATCGGTTGATGCACCGATCAAACGCGTTTCGCGATCGCGGAACTCACCAAAATTTTTGTTAAACTCCGCTATCTCGGTAGGGCACACAAAAGTAAAGTCTTTTGGCCACCAGAACATAACGGTCCACACATTATCGTCATTAGCCAGGAAGTCTGAAGTTATTGTTTCGAACTCTTTACCCTTCTCTAAGCTAACAACAGCAGTTTTTGAAAAAGCAGGAAATTTTTCGCCTATAGTAATCATGTATATTTTGTTTTTATTTATGGCAAATATACGCGTTTTGGCAAAGGGGAAAGATTGGATTTCTTTATACGATATAGAATATATCTATTATGTCAAGGAAATGAATAGAAAGCGACAATAGAGAAAGGAGCGTTAAAAATTCATCTTCCCGGTCATCTGGCTTATAATGTCTTTAAAGCTATCACTGTACGGTATTTCTGCATCGGCAATTTTTATACGCCCTTTGCGTATAGAGTGCACATGGTCAAGGTTAACAATGTAGGATTTATGCACCCTAAAAAAAACATCTGCAGGCAACTGGCTCTCCAAAGATTTTATTGTGACCCTTGATATAATAGCCTTTGGATTGCTTACCCTGTGTATCTTCACATAATCTTTAAGCCCTTCAATATAAGTTATATCATCATGATTAACTTTAATAAGGTTGTAGTCGGCATACAAAAAGATATATTTTCTTGAGGTTTCGCCGGCCTTTGCTTCCGGCTGCCTGCGGCTAAGCTCAAATTGTTGGGTTGCTTTGTTGCATGCTTTTAAAAAACGCTCAAATGAAACGGGTTTCAATAAATAGTCAACCACGTCCAATTCAAAACCATCCAGTGCAAATTCCTGGTAGGCCGTAACAAAAATAATAAGTGGTTTTTGTGCAAGGCTTTTTACAAACTGCAGCCCGTTTATCCCGGGCATTTGTATATCGCAAAAAATAAGATCTATTTCCCTGTCCTGCATAATCTGCAGTGCCTGCGTTGCCGACCGGCAGCTTGCCACCAGGTGCAGGTTTTCAACGCGGCTAACGTTGTCTTCCATTAACTCAACCGCCAGGGGCTCGTCGTCTATAATTATACAGTTCATCATTGGTTGTTACAATAATACTAATTATCAATTACATTCAATATCGTGTGTTCCTTTTAAACATTGGTGATATAGGTTGAGGCATTTCGTCGCATCATTCAGGCGTTTTATCTCATAAATGTTACAGTAGTTTTTTTTATGTATTTATTTGTAGCATGAGAAGTTTTATCAACCGTCGATGGGTTCAGTTTTTACTGCCGTTGTTAATTTGGTTTTTGCTGCTGGTGTTGCCGGTTTTGGGGCGAGATGAGAACAGCTTTATCCCTGCGGAGTTTCACCGCCGGTTTGTTACCGGGATAATAATATCTAACTTGATATTGCTGTGTATATTTTATGTGCACACCTATGCCATTTACCCCCTGCTTAACAAAAAAACCAGCTGGTATATAATATCATTAGTAGCCTTGTTAGGCACGTATTGGCTATACTTATATTTAAGGCAAAATGCATTTGAAGGTATGCAGGTAAGGCAATTTGGCAGACCAATGCGTGATACCCTGAGGGGGTTTGGCGCAGAAGGCCCTGGCCGCCCTTTTCCTGGTCGTCTAGCAGATACTGTAAATCACCTACATGCCAGCAGGCCGAGGTTGAATATCTACCGATTTAGAGGTGGCGGGGGCTATCAGTACTGGAGCTATATATCGCCAATGGTGGCTATTTTATTAAGCGTTTGTTATCGTATAATAATTGACAACCGCGCAAAGCAACAATTATTAAAAGAGCGCGAAACCCAGCACCTTAAGTCTGAATTGAACTTCCTGCGCTCACAAATAAGCCCGCACTTTATGTTTAACGTGCTGAATAACCTGGTTGCTCTTGCCCGTAAAAAGTCTGATTCGCTTGAGCCTGCCATTGTTAGCCTATCGCAACTAATGCGCTATATGCTGTATGAGAGTGACGATTACAGGGTATCATTAAGCAAAGAGGTGGACTATATTAAGAGTTATATAAGCTTACAGATGCTGCGTTTTGGCGATGCTGTGAAAACTAATGTCGATGTGAAGAACGATGTTGATACCTACACAATAGAGCCGATGCTGTTGATCCCTTTTGTAGAGAATGCCTTTAAGCATGGCACGGGGACGTTAGAAACTGCAGTAATAAACATCTCTTTATCGGTTGATGAAGCCTCGCGCCTTATGCGTTTCAACGTTACCAATGATGTTGGCCCTGCCGATGATTCAAAGGATAGCAGCTCGGGCATAGGTATTGCTAATGTACGCCGGCGACTTGCTATTTTGTATCCTGATAAGCACGAGCTTACCATATCAAACACTCCTGATCAGTTTACGGTAGATCTTACCATTTACTTAGCTGAGTAACAATTAAGTTGGTAACTACAAATTTACACCACTAACTATTTAGTTATAAAAACCTTTGGTTAATATTGTCGTCGCACCAATTAGCCTTATTGTCGCAACATTAATAGACCTTGTATACTTTATTTTAGTCAACAATAAATACTGCCTATCCTTGTACGTGTCTTAAAAAGCACAACACTAAATTATTTAAGAAGATGAAAAAAATACTCACAATAACCGCCATGCTTGCACTGATTTGTGCAGCAACGCACGCTCAGGACAAAAAACTGAAGGATGTGCAGGAAGTTAGCTTATGGGCACCGGCAGGTGTTAAAGCCGATGGTAAGCTTGTTGAATGGAACAATAGTTTCCAGGCCTTCAACAAAACCACAAAGCTATATTATACAATAAGCAACGACGAAAAAAATATCTACCTGGCTATCAAGTCAACCGACCCCATGAACAATAACAAGATACTGGCCGGTGGAATAACTATTGCGGTAAATACCGAAGGCAAAAAGAAGGTGGAAAATACATACAGCATCACCTATCCGGTTGTTGCTCCCCTTATTAGCATTCAACGCGGAGGCAACGCTGGTGGTGGTGGCCAGGGCGGTCGCATAACTATGAATATCGGAGGTGGCGGCGCTGCTGGTGGTGCCGGTGGCATGCGCGCAATGATGGGCGGAGCACCAGGCGAACCCGTTGATTCGGCAATGCTGGCCGCACGTAAAAAAGCACTATTAGCATATAAAGAAATTAAAGTTGCCGGTTTTAAGGATATTGCTGATTCCCTTATTTCACTATATAACGAACACGGCATAAAAACCATGGCCAACTATGATGCAGAAGGAAACTTTTTATATGAAGTAGCTATCCCGTTAAAACTAATGGGACTAAGCGCAAGCAGTACAAATGATCTGGCTTACAATGTAAAAGTAAATGGCCTACAGATACCAAACCTTCAAAACATGGCCAATAATATTGACATGGCCGGTGGCGGCGGTTTGGGTGGCGGTGGTGCAGATCCGGGTGGCCCAGGCGGCGGCCCCCGTGTAGTAACAGGTGGCATAAGAATGAACGGTGGCGGTGGCTTTGCCGGCGGTGGTGGTGGTGGTCCACGCGGTGGCGGCGGAGCATTCAATTTTCAAGAAATGATAAGCCCAAGCGATTTTTGGGGGAAATATACGCTGGCTAAAAAATAACATCCTAAACCCTACTAATAAACCCAACAATGAAAAAATTTATACTTATAGCTGTAGCTCTGTTTATTTCGTACAGCGTATTTGCTCAACAACCGGCACCTACTACCCCCCCGGCTACACAACCGGCTACTGTGGCACCGGCAACACAACCAGCAGCGGTAAGACCGGCAACTCCCGGAGTACCTGATGCACTTGCCGCTCGCGATGTGAGTGGTGTTGTTAAAGACTCAAAGGGCGAAACCATTATAGGTGCCAACATTAAGCTGATTTCTGAAAAAGACTCGCTGCAAACTGCAACAAACGAGGATGGCATCTTTATATTTAAAGATGTAAAGCTTGCTACATTCACCATAACCGTAAAGGCTATGGGTATGAAAACAATAATTCGCAAATACCTTCAGAATGACGTGCTTAAACGTATTACTCTTGATCCGATTGAGATGTATGGCGAGAATGAGTTGCTAAAAGAAGTAGTTATTAACGGAACGCCGGCTATAACTTATAAAACCGATACGGTTGAGTACCGCGCAAGCGATTATAAAGTACGCGCAAACGCCACCGTTGACGAAATGCTGAAAAAGGCAGAAGGTTTTGAAGTAGGAACAGATGGATCCGTAACATTTAACGGCGAAGCGGTAACCAAAGCGCGCCTAAACGGTAAAGACTATGCCGGTGGCGATGTGGCGCAGGCAATACAGTCATTACCAGCAGAAATAGTTGAAAAATTTCAGGTGGTTGATGATTATGGTGACCAGGCAGGTCGTTCCGGTATTAAAAGCGGAACCGCAACAAAAACACTTAACTTAACAACCCGTGCAGACAGATCGGTAGGGAATATATTGCGCCTAAGTGCCAACGTAGGCCAGAACGGCCGTCACGAAGAAAGAATATTTGCACAGCGTATAAACGGCAACCAACAGATAGGCGTAAACGCGGCATTTTCTAATACCTTAAACGGTATAGCGGCTACAGGTGGTGGTGGCGGCGGTCAAGGTGGCGGCGGCGGTCAAGGTGGCGGCGGCGGATGTGGTGGTAATACCTTAAA
>CBFGNU010000039.1:0-19071 GCA_965650195.1 uncultured Mucilaginibacter sp.
TTTTAGTTTAGCTTTCATTAGTTTGATCTCTGATTCCTGGCTTGAAATAATATTCATTTGAAGTTTCCTGATTTTGGGATCGTGTATGTTGGCTTTTTCACTCATTAGAATCGCGCCGGTATGATGCGGAATCCTATAAAAAAAGAGGCCATATCAATTGATACGGCCTCTAAAGGTTTAAGATCAGAATTTACACTACCATGGAGCCGAAGTTATCTCCGGGTTACGGCGCAACTCATTGGTTTCAATCGGAATCCAATTCATTTTCTCTTCGTATTTGCGCTCAATTATTTTAACCGGTGTATAAGTTTTTTCGCCGGTTGTAACGTTCTTAATAACGTCCATACCGTATACGGGCCTGTTTTCTATATCAATTGCAATTTTCCAGCGTCTTATATCCCAAAATCTGTGAGACTCGAAAGCAAGTTCAACTCTTCTTTCATTATAAATACGCTGCCTCAATGCCTCGCCGGTAACGGTGGCTGGTATTGGCGGCATATTAACACTTGGCCTTGCTCTAACTTTATTCACATATTCCCGCGCAGTGGCTTCATCACCTAATTCAAATTTTGCCTCGGCATAGTTTAAATAGATCTCGGCCAAACGGAATATTTGCCATGGCGTAGTATAAATGGTTTGCCAGTTAATTGGCAGGTCGGCATCGGGCATATACTTTTTAAGCTGATAGTTTCCGCGTGGATTATCACTGGTCTGTTTATACGAATCAATTCCCCAGGTTTTACCATCAGACGATACCCACATTTCAAACAGGTCGCCGCGAAATACCGTTTGATCGTGAATAACAGTAGCTTCCAGCCTCGGGTCTCTATTTAGATATGGTTTCTTAGGGTCGTAACCGGATAATGGATTAATGGTTTTTGTAGCAGCTAAACCCGTGCCTGTAACAATAAACGGTGGCTGTCCGTTAGTCATTTCATAATCATCAACCAGGTTTTGTGATGGACCATTGCTTGCCCACCAGCCGCCATAGCCTTCATACCTTCTGCCTAAATTATTTGATGGCGTTTGGTGCCCGTTGGCAGTAGTAAAGTTTCTGCCAAATATCAATTCATCATTGAACTCGCCGCTTTTTCTGTTAAATGCCAACCTATAGTCCGGATATAGCGCGTAACCGCGATTTAACAGCGCCTCGGCCGCGTCAGCAGCTTTTTGCCATTTGGTAAGGTCCTTTGTAGGACTGTATAGGGGTGAGGCTGCATAAAGAAACAACCGCGAACGCAACGCACGGCACGCGTCTTTAGTAGCCCTGCCAAAATTTCCCTCGCTGGCGGCGTATTTATCAGGAAGGTCAGGAATGGCTTCGGTTATATTCTTGTCTATATAGTTTACAACCTCATCAATAGTGGCTCTTTTGAACTTAACATCAGCGTTTAGTCCGTATGATTGTTCAACAATCGGAACGCCGCCAAATCGCTCTAACATACAAAAGTAAATGTATGCCCTTATAAATTTAACTTCGGCAATTAGTTTTGCCTTATCTGTTACGGCAACTTTGTTTAATGCCATCTGTTCCAGAAATACATTAATTTTTCTGATGTATTGATAACCGCGGTCCCAAAAGTACAGCCATTGATTGTCGTTATTTCCAAGTTGGGTAATGTTATCACCGTTCCATGTACCTCTGGCAAACAGGTTTGGCGGTTGGCCATTTGGCGTTGTGTTTATAGCCTCATCAGTATGTTTTCCCAACATGCCATGCACCCCAAAACCGTGAGGAATGGCATTGTAAAGTTCAACCTGATAAGCTTTTATAACGTTTTCGTCCGTCCAAACAACCTCTTCTTCTATTCTGTCTGTCGGGGCAATGTCCAGTATGTTTTTCTTACAAGAAAAACAGCTGAGGACTAATAAGCATAAAATGATTTTTTTCATGATTAATTTTTTTTAAAATCTAACACTGGCACCTAAGTTGATCACTTTCATCGGGGGATAGCCAATCAGGTTAACTTCCGGATCAGACCATTTGATTTTTGGTGAATAAGTAAACAGATTATATGCGCTTGCAAAAATCCTTACGTTAGCGATCTTAATTTTGCTGATAAGGCTGGTAGGTACAGTATAACCAAGCTCCAGGGTTCTGAGCCTAAAAAATGTCTGGTCATTCATAAAGAATGTACTGTTACCAGGCTGATAAAAATCGGTTCGTGGCATTGTACCATTCGGATTTGACGGTGTCCACCTATCGGCCGCACGGTATACAGATGCGTTTGAAAAATCCTGATTACCTAACGAAGCAAATGCGCCATCATAGTTATAGGCTTTGGTTTGTCCGTAGATGAAGACATTCATATCAAAATTGCTGTATTGCAAGTCTAGATTCAAACCAAATACATACTTAGGTGTATTGTTGTAATCAAATCTAACCTGGTCATTTTGGTTAATGATTTTATCACCGTTTACGTCTATTATCTTGATGTCACCAACCTTTTGGTTTGCCTGGTGCGGATAGCTATCTAACTCAGCCTGCGTGTTGAAAATACCGTCTGCCTGATAAAGAAGGCTGGCCCCAAGCGGGCGTCCGGTTTGGTCCCTGTAAGAATAAGTGTTTGGCACTTCATCCATATATATCACTTTACTGATATTATATTGCATGTTTGCACGGACATTGTAGAAAATCTTGCCGATCTTGTTTCTGTGCGTTAATGTTAGCTCATAACCCTTATTGTTAACCTCGCCAAGGTTTTGCGGTGGTAAACCCGGATATCCGTATACCCTTGATGCCGAAAAGTTACGTTGAATAAGAATTCCGGAGCGGTTTTCTTTAAACAGGGTAAACTCGAATCCTAATAAACCTTTCCACAAAGAGGCATCTATACCAAAGTCGGTTTTTTTGGCAATTTCCCAGGTGAAATTAGGGTTAGGCAACGTTAGGGTTGTTACCCCTTGAACATCTGCTGTTCCGAACACGTAGTTACCACCAAAACCAAAATACTGACCGTACTGATAAAGACCTCCGCTGGCGGGGCTGTCGCTACCCAACTCGCCGTAAGTGGCCCTAAGTTTTAACTGATCAATAAACGAAAAATTGTTTTTTATAAAATCCTCTTCAGACACGCGCCATGCTCCCTGGAACGAAGGGAAGAAACCATAACGCCGCCCTGGAGGAAATGTCGGCGAGCCATCATACCTAAAGTTAAAGTCGAAAATGTATTTAGATGCCCAGTCGTATGTTGCCCGACCAAATACGTTGTTGTATGCGCCTAATTGAGCATTACCGCCATTCCTCACGTCGGCACCTGCGGAGCTTCCGTAATCAATTTGAGGAAAATCCGTAGATACGAAGTTTTTACGATAAGCCATTCCTGACCTGCTGTATGATTGCTGCTGCTCACCACCAACCATTGCCATAACGTGGTGTTTACCAAAGTTCCTGTCGTATGATATTCTGTAGTTATACAATGTAAGGTTTGTTTTACCCCAAGTGTCTGTTAGCTCGGTGGATCCAACAATACCGCTTTTCTTGTCATATTGGCCGGTATTAACATTGTATTGATAATAAAAGTACGGCACAGAAAAAGACTTGCTGAAAGTATTACCTACATCGTAGTTAAAACTTGCATCAAGCTTTAAACCCGGTACCCATGGTACTTTGAATGAAGCAGTAAACGTGGTTTGTATAGGCAGATTATCGCTGGTGTTTGATCCGCGCTTATCAAGCAGAAGTGGAGTTTCGCCAAGCCTGCCGCCCGCAACCAATCCGTTGGGATAAAAACCAACAAGCGTTGGGTTTGCTTGTAATATATTTACAAAGTTAGTGCCCGTATTAACCGGGGCATATGTTCCGTTTGTAATAATAGCGTTGATATTGGCTCCTATTGATAAGTATTTGCTAATGTCAACGTCTATCCTGCCACGGAAGTTATATTGCCTGTTGCTGGTAGGGTTATACTTAAAGTAACCATCCTGAAATGTGCTTCCGAATGATAGTAAATAACGGGCTGCATCGTTACCACCATTAACCTGCAGGTTTATGCGTTCCTGTGCTGCGTAAGGCTTTGACACCAGTTTGGCCCAGTTAGTATTCGGATAATTTACAGGGTCTGATCCATCGCGTAGTTTTTGTATAACGTCGGCACTGTAAAATGGCGTTGTGCCACCACGATAGGCTACTCCTTCGTTATACACCTCTGCATAAGTTACTGCATCTAACATCTGCGGCACTTTAGTAGGGCTTTGAAAACCATAATTATAAGTAAAATCAAATGTTGGTTTTCCTTTGGTGCCTTTTTTTGTTGTAACCAAAATAACGCCGTTTGCACCGCGGTTACCGTATATAGCGGCCGAACCATCTTTTAACACTGTGACACTCTCAATATCCTCTGCATTTAAGCGGCTAAAACTGCCACGACCGGGCACACCGTCAATTACTATAAGCGGGCCATTAGGGCCCAGTGACGCGCCACCCCTGATAACAATGCTTGGATCATCCCGTCCCGGTTCGCCGCTTCGTTGGTTAACAACAAGGCCTGGCAACCTGCCCGCTAAAGTAGCGGTGACGTTTGGTGAAGGGTTTTTAGCAATTTCTGCACCTTGAACTGATGCGATAGACCCGGTAACAGTGGCCTTTTTTTGTTCACCATATCCAACAACAACAACTTCATCTAACTGCGTTTGTACTGGCATAAGCTTAACGTTTATTACGTTGCCATTAGTTACAGGTATTTCTTGAGGCTGATACCCTAAGACATTGAATGTTATAGTGGTATTACTTGGTACCTTGATAGAATATTTGCCCGTTGCATCGCTAACCACACCGTTACTGGTGCCCCTAACTGTTACCGAAACGCCCGGCATTGGCTGATTTGTCTCGTCAGTAACGGTACCTGTTACGGTAACAGTTTGCTGTTGCAGCAAAACACTGGTATTGAATCCCTCTGCCACAGGTACACTTGCGTGCGCGCTGCTGACATTAGCTAAAACTACAGTCGCAATCGATGTAATTATTAGCGAGTTTTTGGACAATACCGTCCATGCTCGAAGCATGACCTTCGAATTTAATGTCATAATTTTTAAGTTTTGGTTATTAATTGGTTAATAAAAATGTGCTGGCCTAAAGCCAATTGAAATCAGTTGGATTTTTCCATAGGCAATAAAATTATTAATACATAGGTTTAATGTGTAAACTGTGTTGAACAGCCTTATACTTGGTATCCAATTAAACGTAAAGAATAAGATAAGGTTTCATTTAAATTGCCATATAATTAAAAATTATCGTCGCACGAAAGATGGGTCAAAAATTGGCATGTTTAACGCTATCAATTTAGAACAGAGTTACCAAAGATTTTAAGAGCCTTTCCCGTCCCCACAGGGCATCCTGAAAGGTACCCCTGCAGGACAATGTTTACCCGTGTAACATTTAATACCATAACCTGCAACATACTGGCACCATCTTTCAAATTAACATATGGGTTATTTGTAGCAGCAACTCAGGTAAAAATATCTGAGCTGTATTATAACCACATCAATTAACCTTTAACTAAATAGACACAATACTTGCAGGGAAGACCGTTGCATTATTTATATATTGCATTAATATATAAAATGTTATTGTTCTCTGTGAGCCAAAAACCAAAGGGGTTAAATTAAACCCCAACCAATTAAAGTAAAAATAAGCTATAATGAAACGCAGAAACTTTGTTCAAAACTCTGTACTGGCAGGGGCATCAATATTAACAACCGGACTTTTAAAATCAAATTCAGCAAATGCCAATACCGCAAATGCTGACGGCGGTAAGCCTTTTAATTTAAATTATGGCATACACGATGGCATGTTTAAAAACCATGCGGGTGGCGATTTTATTGATCAGATTAAGTTTGCTTACGAGCAGGGATTTCGCAGCATAGAAGATAACTGGATGGGTGGGCGGCCGGTTGATCAACAGATAAAAATTGGCGATACACTGGCTAAATTGGGCATGACCATGGGCGTTTTTGTACAACCCGGTTTGGGTAATGATACCAACCTGTTAGCATCAGGCAAAGCGGAATATATTGATAAGTTTATTGCCAGCTGTAAGGAAGCGGTTGAAGTGGCCAAACGTACCAATGCTAAACATTATACCGTTGTTCCCGGAGATTTTGTACGCAACCTGCCTATTGGCGTACAAACAGGCAATGTAATTGAAGCCGTAAAAAGAGGAACGGCCATTATTGAACCCCATGGCCTCACGATGGTACTGGAGCCCCTCAGTGATAACCCCGACCTGTTTTTACGCACACCTGATCAGGCTTATGCTATTTGCAAAGCAGTGGGTAGCCCGTCTTGCAAAATTTTGTATGATATGTACCACATACAACGCAACCAAGGCAACATTATCCCTACACTTAATTGGGTTTATAATGAAATAGGCTACTACCAGGTTGGCGATAATCCCGGCCGCAACGAACCCGGTACCGGCGAGGTTAACTACAAAAACATATTCAAACTTATTTATGATAAAGGATACAAGGGAGTGGTAGGCATGGAACACGGCAATGCGGGTGCCGGTAAAGCAGGCGAGCTTGCTTTGATCAAAGCATATCGCGAAGCTGATAGTTTTATTTAGTCAACAGGAGGAATTGAGTATTTTTATAATAGAAATGGACAACAATAAAAGAAAACGTTTTTTACTGGTAAGTGCATCGGCCACGGCAGTTGCTTTATTGGTAGTATTAGAAGCCTTTACCGGTACCTCAGGTAAACAGTCACGATTTGATCTGCGTGCAATTGATACGCCGCTTACTGAAGCGCAAAAACATATGGCTAAAAACGGCCTTAAAGGGCTTGATGTGGCGCCCGGCCTGAGGGTAGAAACAATGGCGACCGAACCAATGCTGATCAATCCCACCAATATTGATGTGGACGAAAAAGGAAGGGTTTGGGTAACTGAGGCGTACAATTACAGATTTGAGATCAACAACAACAAACCGAGGGAAGCCGGTGACCGGATAATAATTTTAGAAGATAAGGATGGTAACGGAAGTTTGGAAACCAGCACCGTGTTTTACCAGGGGCCCGAGGTTAATGCGCCCTTGGGCGTTTGTGTGTTAGGGAATCAAGTATTAGTATCGCAAAGCCCGTATGTATGGTCATTTTATGACGACAATAATGATGGTAAAGCCGACAGAAAAGAAATATTATTCCAGGGAATGGGTGGCGTACAGCATGATCATGGAATGCACAGTTTCTCCTTTGGGCCAGACGGTAAACTATACTTCAATTTCGGAAATTCAGGCACAACCCTTAAAGATAAAAACAATAAGGTGGTACTGGATCAGGACGGCGATGAAATAGGTCCTAATAAATACAAGCAAGGAATGCTTTTCCGTTCTGATCCCGACGGTACTCATGTAGAATGCCTTGGCCATAACTTCAGAAATGAATACGAAGCTGCTGTGGACAGCTATGGAAATATATGGCAAAGTGATAATGATGATGACGGGAATAAGGGAGTACGAATTAATTACGTTATGGAATATGGTAATTATGGATACACGGATGAAATGACCGGTGCGGGCTGGTCAGCTAAACGCATTAACATGGAAGATTCGATCCCGTTTCGTCACTGGCATTTAAATGATCCTGGTGTTGTTCCTAATCTTTTACAAACAGGTTCAGGTTCGCCTACCGGGATGATTTTTTATGAAGGATCGTTGTTACCGAAGCAATTTCAAAATGTGATGATCCATGCTGAACCCGGACATAACGTTATTCGGTCATATCCAACTCAAAAGGCAGGTGCGGGATACACCGCCGGTATTACCAATATACTTGACGGCGGGAAGGATCAATGGTTTCGCCCGGCAGATGTTTGCACAGCACCTGATGGCTCTTTAATTGTGGCCGACTGGTATGACCCCGGCGTTGGCGGCCACAGAGTAGGCGATCTGGAACGGGGCCGTATATATCGGATCGTTCCCGAAAATATGGTAGCAACTTATAAAATACCTGATTTTGATTATACCACTGCTAAAGGCGCGATAAATGCTTTGCAAAATCCAAATCTTGCTGTTCGCAGGCATGCCTTCATCGCATTAACCGGCATGGGCAAATCAGCAATTTCGGAGTTGGAAAAGTTGTGGTCAAAATCCCCTAATCCGCGTATGCGTGCCAGGGCGCTGTGGGTACTTTCAAAATCAACAGAAGCTACAAAATATATTTCCGAAGCAATTAACAGTCCTGATCCTGATTTGAGAATAACCGGGTTAAGAGCAGCGAGAGAAGTGAATGCCAATGTACTTAAACTCGTCGGCAAACTGGCAAATGATCCTGATGCACAAGTTAGGCGCGAATGCGCGATTGCATTGCGACACCGCAATGAACCCGAAGCAGCAACAACATGGGCAAGCCTTGCCGCTAAACATGACGGCAATGACCGATGGTATTTAGAGGCCCTGGGCATAGGAGCAGACAGGCAATGGGACCAGTTCTTTGCAGCCTACCTTAAATTAGTACCGGACCCGTTACTAACAGCCGGCGGCAGGGATATAGTGTGGCGGGCCCGTACAACTACCGCGCTCCCGTACCTGACCAAACTGGCTATGGATGCGGGTGTTCCATTAAAATCCCGTTTGAGATATTTAAGAGCTTTTGACTTTTATCCGCAGCCTGATAGATCCAAAGCTTTGGTGAAATTATTGGAAGAGAATAATGGTAGAGATTTAAAATTAAGTGCAATAATATTGAAGTCCTTAAACCCTCAGGATATATCAAGTTCGCCTGTATCCAAAGAGCAGGTGCGGCTGGTTTTAAATTCATATACCGGAACGCAGGATTTTGTAGATATGGTGAAACAATATAACATTACTACAGAAGCCGATAAATTAATGAGCATTGTGAAAGCTAACGGTGTTCAGAGTAATGGCGGGCGATATCAGAGCGGTGGAATAGGGGTAGACGCGGCCAGGATATTACTAACGGCTAAGGAAGATCTTCGCTTTATGAATGCCCTTAACGATAAGGATCAGGAAAAGGCGTCCAATATATTAGCAGTTCTTGGTGCAACAGGCAACAACGAATCAACAGCTATTCTTTCAAAGGTGATTCTATCAAACGAGTATGGCGTGTCCACGCGTCAAAAAGCAGTACAAATGCTTGGTAAAAGCCAAAACGGAGAAGACCGCGTGCTGAAGATGCTCGAGGAAAAAGAATTACCTCAAAGCTTGATCGCGTCGGCCGTTGATGGCTTGAGCGGATCGCTCAGAAAAGAAACGGTAGATAAGGCGAAAACCTATTTGCCAAAAAGTATTGTGGCTGAAACCAATACATCAGTTGCCAATTTGAAAGCCATACTTGCCTTACACGGGAATGCATTAAAAGGTAAGACCGTTTTCATCAGAAACTGTTCGGTATGTCATAAGGCCAATAAAGATGGCTTCGAGTTTGGTCCTAATTTGTCAGAAATAGGCGCGAAATTGCCCGAGGAAGGATTGTTTGATGCTATTGTTAACCCATCTGCGGGGATCAATTTTGGATATGAAACCTCACAGCTTGCTATGAAAGATGGGTCGACTTTGATGGGGATCATTTCGAGCCGTACAGAAATAGATATCGAATTGAAATACCCGGGAGGTACTGTTCAGAAAATAAAAACCAATGATGTTAAGCAAATAAAAAATGTGCCGACGTCTATGATGCCGGCCGGCCTGCATCAAACAATGTCAAAACAAGAATTTGCGGATCTGCTTACGTTCCTTGGCTCTTTAAAGAAAAAAGAATAAATACAAATAGAGCTGTAGTCTGTTTTTTTTCGTGCCCCGCAGGGTCTTTTTTTTAGTGACCGTGCGGGGCACGATGTTTTTCCGGCGCAAGGTCCTCTATGAGAGACCTTGGTGAGACACGTGGCAGGCACCGCACAGAATCATTAAACGTGGTGTTTTAAATCCCGAACGCCGGTAACTAGCTCATGAATTTCGTCTATCGACTTAGACTTCATTTTGTGTACTAATTTGCTGTGCTTAATTTCAACTCCTTTAAGCAATTGTATACAGAGTTTTTTTTCGTCATTGCCTACCTCCCAAAAAACAATGTCGCTAACTTTTATCATGGCTTCATAGCACTTCCTTAGTATATTTCCGCTTTCGGCAGTGGCTTTAATCAGTCGGCCACGTCTATCATCAGGGTCTACTCTCTCTTCTATGTATTTAAGCTTTAACAGCCGGTTAATTACATCAATTCCAGAAGAAAGGTCGGCAAAGTTGTAATCTATAATCGTAGTTTTTCTGGATTCGCCGAGGTGGTGGATGCTGTTTAAGAAATAGAAGTCTTGAAGGTTATTTAATTTATCGACCCCTTTAAGCGTAATGCCTATATAAATATTCATGATCTGACAAATTCTACCCATAAGTTTTGCCAGGTATGCACCTTGATGAGAGGGTACAACTCCGCTGAAATTTTCCCCGGTGTTTTGCTTCTCCCTTTGTGCCAACAGGTAGTAGCGACAGAAGTCTTCGATAGAGGCACCCTTATGCTTTTCCTCAAAGCTCGCCCATTCTATCACGAGTTCTACAGTTTTATTTGAATGTATTTGCATCGGTTTCGATATTTTATTTGTGTAATTATATAACATTTCGTACAATATTATTGTGCGGCATTTTAGATTTATCGAAAAACATTATGCGGATATTAATAATTGGCGCCGGAATAGGAGGCCTTTGCCTGGCCCAGGCACTGAAAAAACACGGAATGCAATTTACCATTTGGGAGCGAAACCCTGACCCTGATAGTTGGCTGCAGGGCTATAGAATTAACATAAATCCGATTGGAAGCAGAGCTTTGTTTCAATGCTTGCCGGAGCATTTATGGGAAGCTTTTTTAGCAGCCACGGCAGATAAAAAGGACGGCATCGGTTTTTTGACGGAAAAGATGGAGTTGTTGGTTAAGGCTGATAATGGAATGATGACCGGTGGAAGCACAAAAGCACATGAGTTGCAATATGCTATCAGCAGAATTTTTCTGAGGGAAATTTTGATGAATGGTATCGAAGATTCAATAGTGTTTGGAAACACATTTGATCGTTTTGAAGAAATACCCGGCGAAGGAGTGAGGGTTTATGCAGGGAATGGAAGCGTTTTTAACGCCGACCTGGTTATAGGCGCCGATGGAGCGAATTCAAAAGTCAGAAAGCAACTGCTGCCGCACGCACAAAGGATAGAAACTGATGCTATTGCTATTGCCGGGCGAACAATGCTTACCGAAGCCAATCGGGCCGCTATACCCGGACTGCTTCAGGAACGAATGAATGTGGTGATGCCGCTTGATAAATATTTCCTTTTTAGCTCTCCGTTTGATCGCTCTAAGAAAATGAAAAATTCCGGAGACGCCCTTGCCAGGACCGCTGAAAAGGCTTCGATGGATGTCGCGATGTTTTTGAATGATGATCAGAATTATGTGCTTTGGTCGTTTATTGCACACAAGAAGGAGTTTGAAAACCAAAATACAACAGATTTGAAGGGGCTCGTTCTTGAAAAGACAAAGGGCTGGGATGAAGGCTTTCACAAGCTAATTTCTCTTGCTCATACTGATAGCCTAAATATGATTTCCCTGAAAACGATGTTACCGGTAAAACCCTGGACAACCGGCCGGGTAACCCTTTTGGGAGATGCAATTCATAACATGACGCCGCTCCAGGGGATGGGTGCCAACATGGCCCTGCATGACGCAGCCGTTTTAGAAAAGCGCATTTATAATAGTATTAAACGTGGTAAGGATTTACGTATGCAAATAGGTGAGTATGAAAAAATAATGTTGCATCGTGGCTTTACAGCAGTTAACAAGGCCTTGAAATTTACGTATAATGCGATTGAGGAAAATAAAACCGGCCGAAGGATGAGCAGAGTATGGTTTAAGTTAGCTCAGCGTTATAAATTTATAAGGAAGCTTACCTTTTTGGAAGAGTGGTGGGAAATTGAATAAAGTGAAAGCCTTTGTTGTGCCTTGTTGGTCTTCTACGCGCCCGCCGTTGTTTTATCTTATGGCCAGCAACAAAAGCAGGTGCCCATTAGCGATATTGTGTACATTAGCAACATGGCCTATAAATCACACAAAATCAAAAGAACATGCGAGTACTTCTTTTAGGAGCAACAGGGCGAACCGGTAAACATGTATTGACACATTTATTAAAAGCGGGCCATGTGGTGAATGCTGTAGTGCGCGATAAAACCAAACTTAATAATAACGGGCAATTGCATGTTTTTGAGAGCGACGATATCAATAAAACTATTCTAAAACACGCAATGCAAGGCTGTGAAGCAATAATCAGTATGCTTAACATTTCCAGAACATCAGACTTTCCGTGGGCAAAGCTAAGAACGCCTAAAACATTTTTATCTGATGCAATGGCAAATATAATAGCGGTTGCAGAAGAAGCAGGCATAAAAAAGGTAGTTGTATGTTCTGCCTGGGGCGTACACGAAACCAAGAAAGACATACCCACATGGTTTAGATGGCTTATTGACTACAGTAATATAGGTGTAGCTTATCTGGATCATGAAAGGCAGGAGTTATTGCTCCGCCAATCGAAACTTGATTTTACCATTGTAAGGCCGGTAGGGCTAACTAACTCAACAAAAGAAAAGCAGGTTCAGGTAAGCCAAAATAATAGCCCTAAACCTAAAATGATGGTTAGCCGAAAAAATACAGGAGCGTTTTTTGTTCAACTATTAAGCAACACATCTTATTCAAGGCATGCGATAGTAATATCCGAGAAGTAAAAAACGGGCTTCCATTCAGCCTATGGTCGGTGTTGTCACCGCACCACTAGCACACAACGTTGAATAAATCATGGGTAATCACACATTGATGGGCCACTTTTTCTCTCCCGGTATTTATTGTTTATTAATTTTGATAGCGATTTAATAAAAATATTTATTGTGCTATATCGTTTTCCACCAGACATACCTCCTGTAAACGATCCTACCTTTTTAGCGACAGACGCAGAAACCTTCGCTAAATTAAAAATCGAATCTAAAGCAGGAAAGCGTACTGTGTTCTTAACAGAACATACGTTACTTTTTGTAATTAATGGAGTAAAGTTATTACACTTTGCAGAGCATACGCTAAGTATTACGTCTAATAGCGTTTTCCTTTTAAAAAAAGGGATCTATGTAATGGCCGAATATATTGAGGAAGGTTTAAACTTTGAAGCAGTGATGATCTTTTTACCTGAACCTATTTTACGATCTTTCATTAAACCTGATCAACCAAAAGCAAAAGAAGCAAGCGAACCTTGGGTTGTGTTACCAGCCAATAACTTTGTTCAAGATTTCAAAGCGCAATTCCGTAGCTATTTTAATCATCGTTTATTTGAATACAAACAGTTAATTGAACTTAAACAAAGGGAGATTCTTACCTTACTGGCTTTAACAGGGTTCCAACCCGAAATGGACGCCTTTATCCGCGCCGCAGTTAGCAGGGATCCAAAGGATCTGAGATCTGTTATTGAAGAAAATATCTTACAACCCGTTACTATCAGCGAACTTGCCAAACTATGTAACCGCAGCCTTGCCGCTTTTAAAAGAGATTTTAAAAAAGAATATAATTCATCGCCCAGGTTATATATTAATAAGCAACGGTTAAAACATGGCCATATGTTATTGCAAAATACGAGCAAGCCGGTTACTGAGATAGCACGCGAGTGCTCATTTGAAAGTGCGTCCTATTTCATCCGGGCATTTAAGCAGCAGTATGGCGTAACCCCACAGGCAATAAGAGCCATTATTGACATTGAATGAGCTTTTTGTGCTATTACACCATACGCATGCTGCATATTTTTGCTTAAAAAAAAGCTTATGAAAATTTTGGCAATTGGTGGTAATGGTACTATTGGAAAAAGAGTGGTTGAAGGTTTGTCCGGAAAACATGAAATAATTATTGGTGGTAGAAATGCTGGTGATGTTATTGTAGATATAGCATCATCTTCATCTGTTGCTGATATGTTTAAAAAAGTTGGCAAAGTAGATAGTATCATCTGCACAGCCGGAACCGGTTACTATGGTAGCTTTTATGAAATGACAGAAACAGATATAATGCCTGGAATACACGGCAAATTGTTGGGGCAAATAAACCTGGTTTTATTAGGTAAGGATTATTTAAACCCGGAAGGCTCAATTACATTAACAACAGGTATAGCTGCAGTTCATCCTGCCAAAAACGGTGCAGCTGTAGCCATGATCAATGGAGCTATTGACAGCTTTGTATTAGCTGCTTCGCAGGAATTAAAAGATGACAAGAGAATTAACGCGGTAAGCCCGGGGTTAGTGGAGGATAGTAAGGAACGGTATGGACATCTTTTTCCGGGCTATAATCTTGTTCCTATGAACAAACTCGTTAACGCATATATTCTTAGCGTAGAAGGCGCTGTAAATGGAAAGATCTTAAAAGTGTGGTCATAGCTTCCGTACCCGTAGTCCCTCTAAAAAGACATTAGGAGACGCTACCGGAAAAAACTATTCTAAAACGGAAACTATTTATTTAGTAGCTTTGGTTTGTTAAAAACCTACAACAATATCATGAATAGAACTTTCCTTTATGCGGCCGGCCTTTTATTAACGGCAGCAGGTTTAACTGCATTTTCGGTTGTGTTAAACTTAACTGATTATAAAGCTGATCTGAGACTTCCGGTTGGTTTTTCTGCCAACATTGTTGCCGATTCTTTAGGCACCATAAGGCATATAGCGGTTACTGACAAAGGGGATGTTTATGTGAAAATGTATTCAGTAAAAAGCGGCAGCGGGGTTTACTTTTTAAGCGATGGCAACAATGACGGGCGGATGGATACAAAACTCGGATTTGCAAATTACCCCGGTACAGGCATAAAGATACATAACGGATATTTGTATTCGGCTTCAAACACCGGTGTATTCAGGTATAAGTTGAATGATAAAAGCGAAGTAATAAACCCTGATAAACCGGAAACAATTGTTCAGGGGTTGGTAGCAAGGAAAACCGGTAATACCAAATCTATCGCATTAGATGATCAGAACAATTTGTATGTAGCCATTGGTTCCTACACTGAGGAGTGCAGGGAAAATGACACTAAAAAGGGCATTCCCGGTTGTCCTCTTTTAGACTCAATAGGAGGGGTTTGGAAGTTTAAAGCTGATAAACTTAACCAAACTTATGCCGATGCGGTACATTATGCAAAAGGAATAAAAAGCGCTATCGGTATTGAATGGAACAGTAGCACCAGGTCGGTATTTGCAACCCAGCATGGCCGCGCCAATTTGGATGATAGATTTCCGCAATATTTTACTGCTCAGCAAAACGCAGAGTTGCCTGCCGAAACATTGTATGAACTGGATGAAGGGGCAGATGCGGGCTGGCCCTTTGTATATTATGATCCTATCCAAAAAAAGAAGATGTTGACTCCTGAATATGGCGGTGACGGTAAAATAACAGTTGATAATAAATATATCAACCCTGTGGTTGCTTTCCCGGCACATCTGGCGCCTAACGATTTGCTGTTTTACACAGGTAATCAATTCCCGGCGAGATATAAGAATGGTGCCTTTGTAGCTTTACATAGTAAATCGTCAGTATTAAATAAAGGATATTTTGTGGCCTTTGTACCATTTAAAAATGGCAAACCCGCCGGCGATTGGGAGATTTTTGCTGATAATTTTGCCGGTGTAGATTTAGAGAAGCCTGCAGGCCCGATTAAGTACCGCCCAACGGGTCTGGCCCAGGGACCCGACGGATCATTGTATGTCGCTGATGATGTTAAGGGAGCTATTATTAAAATTTCATACACCGGGAGATAAGGGTTTGGCGATCTTGTAAAATACCAGATCTATAAGGGTTAATGTTTTTTGAATAGGTGATTTCACACCTCGTTATATTTTTGTAATTTACGATACTTACAACTGATCTTATTATGAAATACTTTTCTGCAACCCTCGTTGCCGTGTTTTTTTGTTTTGCTACAACAATAAATGCGCAATCAACTAAAAAAAGTAATACTCCCGCAGCAGTCGGTTTTGATAAAAGCCGCTATGCTATTCCATACAAACTCTATGTACTAAAAAACGGCCTTACGCTCATTATTCATGAGGATCATAGCGTGCCTGTGGTTTCTGTAAACACTTGGTACCATGTGGGCTCAAAAAACGAAAAGCAGGGTAAAACAGGCTTTGCACACTTGTTTGAGCATTTCTTTTTTAATGGCTCTATTAACTACCCGCATGGCTTCCGCGAGGCGATGGACGATGTGGGAGCCAATAACCGCAATGGCACCACCAATGGCGACCGTACCAATTTTTTTGAAGATGTACCCGTTTCGGCTCTTGAACGGACGCTGTATTTAGAGGCCGATCGCATGGGATTTTTAAAGCTTTCAAAAGAAATGCTGGAACGCGAGCGCGGCGTGGTACAAAACGAAAAGCGCCAGGGCGAGAACCAGCCGCTGGGCAAGGCTTACCGGGCCATGTCTGAGAAATTATATCCCACTCAACACCCATATTCGTGGAGCACCATAGGCAGTATGGACGATCTTAACGCCGCCAGCCCCGAAGATATAAAGGATTGGTATCAAAAATATTATGGCCCTAATAACGCTGTGTTATCCCTGGCCGGTGATATAACGCCCGAAAAGGGCCTCGAACTGGTAACTAAATATTATGGAGGCATACCGGCTGTACCACCAATAAACCGTATGGAAAGTTGGGTGCCTAAATTGCCTTATAACATCCGCGAGGCGGTGCAGGATCATATACCCGAAGTAGTGTTGATCCGTGTATACCACCTGCCCGAGTGGAGATCAAAAGATATGGAATACATGAAGCTGTTTGCGGATATTTTGTCGGGATCAAAAAGCAGTATATTGAGCCGCAGGTTGGTATATGATAAACAATTAGCCAGTTCGGTAAGTGCTGATGTTGGTGAAAGTGAAATTTCCAATCTGTTTTATGTGACAGTAAGTGTAAAAAAAGGTGTATCTCCGGCGTTGGCCGAGAAGGAGATGGATGCAGCTATTAATAATCTGATAACCCGCGGGCCAACAGTCGAGGAAAATGAAAGAGCCAAAACCCGCTGGTTATCTGCATTTTCAAGAGCTAAAGAAAGTATGGGTGGCATGGGCGGCCAGTCGGACGTGCTGGCCAAAAGCATGACCTATGGCGGTACGCCATCAGCTTACCTGGATAAACTGGAGACAATGGCCAAAGCCACACCCGCCGGCATTAAGGCCGCCGCGCAAAAATGGCTGCTGAGCCCGCATTATACCATGGTTGCAAGTCCATATCCGGATATGGACACAGCGGCTACAGGAGTAAACCGCAAAGCATTACCTGAACTGGCAGGCGCACCGGTGGTTTCTTTCCCAACCGTGCAGCGGGCTAAATTAAAGAATGGCCTGTCTGTTTTATTGCTTGAGCGTAATACTATACCGGTAGCCAATATTACGCTTGCAGTTAATGCAGGTTTTGCGTCGGATGTTCCGGCAAAGGCGGGCGCTGCATCATTGGCGCTTGATCTGCTGGATAAAGGTACCGCCACTAAAAACCTTTTTGCCATATCCGACGAATTGGATAAGGTGGGTGCGCAGCTGTCAACCCGCAGTCAGTTGGATATGTCTGTTATCCAGCTAAATACACTAACCCAAAATCTAAAACCATCGTTAAGCATATTTGCTGATGTGCTTTTACATCCGGCATTCCCGGCAGAGCAATTTTCGATATTGAAAGATCAACGCCTGGCTACCATTGGCGAAGAGAAGACGGATCCAAATAATATAGTCTACCGTAATTTACCCGCCCTTATCTACGGTAAACAACACGCTTACGGCATGCCGATGACCGGCACAGGCTACACTGAATCAGTAAAAAGTCTTACCCGTGCAGATCTTATTGCCTGGCACGATGCCTGGTTTAAACCAAGCAATAGTACGCTTATAGTTACAGGCAACGTCACAATGGCTAACTTACTTCCGGCATTGGAAGAGGCACTTGGCGGTTGGAAGGATGGTAAAGCGCCTGCTAAAAATATACCTACAGTACCCGCAACAAAGAGCGGGGTGGTTTACCTGATCAATAAGCCCGAGGCTACACAATCTGTTATTGTTGCCGCACACGTTGCTGTACCTGGTGGCTCAGCTGATGATATAGCAATAGAGACCTTTATGTGCAATTTCGGGGGGATGTCAACCTCGAGACTTAACCGCAACCTAAGGCTGGATAAACACTGGAGCTACGGTACCAACGGAACTATCACCGCCGGCAAAGGTCAGCGTCTTTTCTATGTTATAGCGCCGGTGCAGACCGATAAAACTAAAGAAGCCATAATAGAGGTGAATAAGGAAATAAAGGATGTGGCATGCAGTCATCCTCTTAAAGGCGAGGAGTATAACAGCATTATCCGAAATATGAGCTTACGCTAACAGCCCCGTTTTTCTACGCTGCAATCATTAGAAAGTGCTGCCGTATACATAGTTAACTACGGATTACCTGATACTTACTGGCAAAACTACGCCACAACCGTGCGCTCGCTTACAGAGCAACAGCTTAATGATGCCTCTAAAAAATATATTCACCCCAACGAAATGATATGGCTTATTGTTGGCGATCTGAAAAAGATAGAGGCTGGTGTAAAAGAGCTTAATTATGGCACAATAATTAAACTGGATGCGGATGGGAAAGAGATAAAATAACGGTACTCCTAAACCTCTTAAAGTTCCCCGGCAGGCGACGGCTTAACCCATTGAAACAATGCCAACTGCGTGGTGTTGTATCAGTAGTATTGATTTAATTACCATAGCCATGAAGTATCCGGGAATAACATTGGCAGTAGTTTGCGTTTTAATTAGCTGCAAATCAAACAGCCCTCAACCTGATGACAAGAATACGAACCCACCACCGCTGGGAAAATATAGTATCGTGCAGGCGTTCCCTAATATTGCCGCTATTGCCAATCCTGTAGAGCTAACCTCGCCAAATGATGGTACTAATCGTGTTTTTGTAGCATCGGTAAAAGGGGTGATCCATGAATTTGCCAATGCCGCCGATGTAAGCACTAAAAATATTTTTTTCGATATAACAAGCAAAGTAGTCAGTGGCGGCGAATTAGGTTTACTGGGTTTG
>CBFGNU010000040.1:0-18958 GCA_965650195.1 uncultured Mucilaginibacter sp.
GATGCCCAAAGGAGTTATCAGATAGTTCTCATTTAGCGAGAATTTATCGTCTTTAAAAAAATAATCGCGTGCCAATGATGTTGTATCGCTAAGCTTTTCCTGCCTTCTGAATATTGTATCCGCTACGGCAGCAAGTTTGGTTTTATAGCCATCAGTTAAAATATCCGACAGCGTTACAAAATTTTGCTTTTTGGTGTTCCAGTTTATAAAGGTGATAACAGAGCTGCCATGTGCGCCGCCTTGAAAAGTATAACCACCAATTTCCAGTGTAGTAAGGCTTGAATCCTGTCGTAAAATTATTGCGTGGGCATCCAGATAGAAGATCATGCCCATTCTCGGGTCATCCTTTTTAAATTTGTAATAATCTGCTAGAAAGCTGTTTACCATTTCGGTTATACCGGTATCAGGTTTTTCTTTAAAAAACAAATTCAATAGCCTGTTTTTTAGGGAATCATTGAGTTTGCTGTCTGTTTTAAAAATCGGATATTTTAGTTTGATAACGGTGCAGTTAGTATCGGCTTTGTCACCACAATCATCCGCTCGCTTTTTTATAGTTTGATAGGTGAAAGCGAGTGTATCAGTATTTATGTCTGCCTTTTGGTGACTGGTTTCGCCCCATTGACAAGCGCTTAATCCCAACATTACAGCTATTACCGATATGCGTCCCCTCATAAACTTGAAATTTTGTGCAACTGTTCAAGTGATACAGATGCATTTAACCAACCCGCTTCAATATTAGCCCCATACTTGTTATAAAAGTTGATAGCCGGTTCGTTCCAGTCCAGCACCTGCCAAACCATGCCACTGTATCCTTTTTCTTTGGTCTCCGTCAATACCCGCTCAAACAACATTTTGCCAATGCCATTGCCACGCATGGTCTCGGTAACTAAAAAATCTTCAAGATATAAGCGGCAGCCTTTCCAGGTAGAAAAGCGGATATAATATAAAGCAAAACCAACTACCAAGCCGTCCACTTCGGCAACAAATGCCCGCCATACCGGCTTTTCACCAAAACCGGCATCTTCAAACTCATCCAAAGTAACAGTTACCTCCTCCGGAAATTTCTCGTAAACGGCAAGCTCATTAACTAATTCCAACAGGCGTACGCAGTCTTCTTTTACAGCAACTCTTAGGTTAATTGTCATTGATTCATTGATCATTAGACCATCTTAAAAATTCTGAATAAAATAAATCCGAAATTGAAAACCCGAAATTCGATATCTAATTATTTTTCCAGTGTTTAATTACGCGGCCGCCAAAAATTGTGCTGCCAACCCTTATCATGTTGCTGCCCTGTTCTATGGCTATTTCATAGTCGGATGACATGCCCATTGATACGGTATCAAAGCAATTGTCTTTCCTGAAAAAGCTTTGCTTTAGGCCCTCAAAAAATACCTTAAGTTCATAAAACTCATCCCTAAGCTGTTTCTCCTTATCTGTGTTTGTCGCAATGCCCATAACGCCACGAATACGGATATTTTTTAATGTCGAAAACTCCTCGTCACGCAACAACTCGATGGCTTCATCAAACCCCAGTCCGAATTTGGTTTCCTCGTCAGCTATATAGATCTGTAGCAGGCAATCAATTACCCGGTTGCTTTTTAAAGCCTGTTTATTTATCTCCTGCAACAATTTTAAACTATCAACAGATTGTATCATGGCGATAAACGGAGCAATGTACTTCACCTTATTGCTTTGCAGATGACCGATAAGGTGCCACTCAATATCTTTGGGTAATTGCTCCTGTTTTTCAACCAGCTCCTGTACCATATTTTCGCCGAAAACACGTTGTCCCGCCTCGTATGCCTCCATAACCTCAGCTACCGTTTTAGTTTTTGATACAGCTACTAAGGTCACTTTTTGGTTATCAGTTTGGCTTTTTAAATTATTAATGTTATCGGCAATGCTCATTTATCGTAATTTTGTGTTTTAAACCGCTAAATTAAGTAATGCGCGCACATCTTATCTTGTTTTTTTTGGCTTTGTTTTTACTCGTTTCCTGCCAGGGTAATAAAACCGCCGGTAACGTTATCGCAAAAGAGAAAATGGTGCAGATATTAAGCGATATCCATATTATCGATGCTACTCTGCTAACATACGGTCCTAAAGACAGTCTTTACAAATATGGCACTAATCGATTTGGAGTTTTGTTTAAAAAATATGGCGTTGACTCTGCTTTGTTTAACAAAAGCTTAAAATATTATACTGCCACGCCCGACGAAATGATTGACATATATAACCGGATAGATGCCTTATTAAAAGCTAAAAGTGATTCAATCGGAAAAGTGCACGCTAAAAATATGGAACTGGAGACTAAACAGTTGGAAGCAAAGAGTAAAGCGGAAAAGAAAAGGAAGGCTGATTCATTAAGATTTGACTCAATAAAAAAAGCGGCGAAAGTAATTAAGTTAAAAATAAACAAACCAATTCAATAAGTACATAAATGCTTTACCCCAATAATAGTATTGATAAGCTGGGTTTTACCGAGGTAAAGGAATTGATAAAAGCGCACTGCCTAAGTGTTATGGGTCAGCAAATGGTTGACAAAATACAGGTGATGAGCAACTTTGATCTGATAAAAAAGTTTCTAAATCAGGCCGGGGAGTTTAAAAATATTTTGCTCAATGATGCCGCGCTCCCTATTCATCATTTTTTCGATATAAAATCATTAGCTAATAAGGCAAAACTGGAAGGCGCTTTTTTAACCGAAGAAGAGTTTTTTCAGGTACAGTCGTCGCTATCGACTGTATTTGCAGTTATAGGTTACTTTAATGAACGTGAAGGGCAGTATCCAAATCTGGAGGCGTTGTTTGAGCATTTGCCTATTGAAAAGGCCATAATAAAAAAAATTGAACAGGTAATTGACGCTAAAGGAAAGATAAAGCCCAACGCCTCGCGCGACTTAGCCGATATAACATCGGGAATAGCAAAGGCAGAACAAGATACCCGAAAAAAAATTGACCAGATATTTAAAAGCGCGTCATCTAACGGATGGACGGCCGATGGTTCTTTAACTGTTAGGGATGGCCGGCTTTGTATACCCTTGCTTGCAGAAAACAAGCGTAAGCTAAAAGGTTTTATTCATGATGAATCGGCGTCAGGACAAACAGTGTACATGGAACCAGAAGAGGTTTTTACGCTAAACAACCTTATTCGTGATCTTGAATTTGAGCGCAGGCGAGAAATTGTAAAGATACTTACTGCCCTAACTACAGAGCTAAGGCCCTACGTGCCACTATTGCTTTCTTATCATGGTTTGCTAACCAAGCTTGATTTTGTCAGAGCAAAGGCGCTGTTTGCGATTGATATTGAAGCTGATATGCCGCAGGTTATAAATGAGGCTACCTTGAGGTTAACCAACGCGCGCCACCCTTTGCTATTTTTAAACTTTAAAAAAGAAGGCAAGACAGTTGTTCCGCTTAACCTTAAAATTGATGATGGAACCCGCATTGTTGTGGTATCAGGCCCCAATGCAGGTGGTAAATCTGTGTGTATGAAAACGGTTGGTTTGTTGCAGATAATGGCACAATCAGGTTTGTTGATCCCGGCAGATGAATCAAGCGAAATAGGTGTATTTAAACAATTTTTTGTTGATATAGGGGATGATCAGTCGATTGAGAGCGATCTGAGTACTTATAGTGCTCATCTTTCAAAAATGAAAACCTTTGTTGAGCAGGCCAACGGCAAGTCGATGATATTGATAGATGAGTTTGGTACGGGTACAGACCCTCAGTTTGGCGGTCCTATAGCCGAAGCCGTGCTCGAATCGTTAAACAGTAAAAAGGTTAGGGGCATGGTAACCACGCACTATTCTAACCTTAAAATATTTGCCGGCAATACAGAGGGGATAGAAAATGCGTCAATGTTGTTTAACAACGTAGAAATGCAGCCGTTATACATTTTGGAAATAGGTAAGCCGGGCAGTTCATATGCTTTTGAGATAGCGCAGAAAATAGGCCTGCCCCGGCAGGTGCTTGATCTTGCAAAAACCAAAATAAGCGCCGGACAAAAGAATGTAGATACCTTATTGGTTGGTTTAGAGCGCGAGAAGAAGGAAATATTGGACACCCGCGTTAAACTGGATCGCCAGCAGAAACATGTAAACCTTTTGTTAGCTGAGAACGAAAAGCTGAAAACTTACCTTGAAGACAACAAAAAGGAACTGATTCGCAAGGCTAAAGACGAGGCTAAAAACATAATACTAAACGCCAATAAGCTGGTAGAGAATACCATTGCAGAGATAAAGAGCAATAACGCCGATAAGGAAAAAACCCGCACACTGCGCGATAATTTGAGCCGCGAGCTGGAAAAGAATATTGTAAAAGCACCGACACCTAAAATTGAACCATCCACAGACGAGTTAAAAATTGGTGATTGGGTAAAACTGACCGATTCGGAAACCACAGGTCAGGTAATGGAAATAGCCAGGGACAACATTATAATAGCCATTGGCGATCTTCGCACGGTTGCAAAAAGGAAGCGAGTACAAAAGGTTTCAAAATCAGCCGTCCCAAAAGAGATTCGCCGGAGCTTTAGTAGCCAAACCAATGACCTTGCCGGGTTTAATCCGGAGATAGACGTACGCGGCATGCGTACCGAAGACGCGATTGGCGCCATTGAGCGTTTGTTTGATCGCGCATTAATGATGGGTTTCGGCAGCCTTAAAATATTGCACGGCAAAGGCGACGGCATCCTTCGTAAGATGATAAGACAATACCTCAAAAAATATGATCAGGTTGACAGACTTGAAGATGAGCATGCCGATAGAGGAGGGGACGGCATAACCTATGTTTATCTGAAATAACCACGAAAAAAAAGAAATTTATCGTTTATGAAAACCTAAAGGGAGTTTTTTGCGTAAAAAGCAATAAATATTTGATTAGTGATTATGCAATTTTCTGATAAAGACTATTATCCCGAAACTCCGCGAAGTGTGAAAATATTAAATTTTGTCGTTGTAATTATCTTAGCTGTAGATCTGCTTTGGATAGTTTTTTAATGTAAATAACAAAGCCCGATAACGCTGGTTACAGGGCTTTGTTATTTATATCTAAGGGAAATTTATCCTGCGCTCACAGTACCGCCGCTTTGTGTAACTATAGTGGTAGTAGTAAACGAAGTACTTGTTTTAGTGCCTTTTGTATAAGTTCCACTCATAAACAAACCGTTAAAGTTCACTCCTGATGAGACACTTCCTTCGGTGTAAACATTGTAAACCGTTCCGGCTTTTAACTTGGCAGAAGCATATAACAAGGTAGCATATGCTTTTGGAGCCTGAAAAGTTAGCGCTTCAACACCATCTGCCGATTCGATATGTATTATCTGGTTTGCCGCTGCTCCGCCCATTACCAATGTACGAATAGTTGATACAGTAGGACTTGGCGCACTTGTGGTTCCTCCGGTTGCCACCAGTATGCCTCCGGTTATTTTAAGCACATGTGCATCGCAGTCAATACCACCTTCAGGAGCTATTGAGCCTAAAGCTACTAGTTTTCCGCCGGTCATGGTAAACCCTCCATTTGAGTCAACAGCATCGTTAGCAGAGCTTATAGCGTATATACTACCACCATTTATAAAAACACCGGTTGCTGCATTTATATCATCATCCTGCGAGGTTAGTTTTATGTCACCCTTATTAATAGTTATGGCAGCTTTGCTTTCCAAAGCTTCGCCGACCGAAGTTATAGTAAGCGCACCGCCGTTGATATTGGCATAAGGAATTATTAAAGGATCAGTTCCTACATAATCTAATGTGATTCCTTTGTCGTCGGCATTAATAGTGGTATTTCCGTTGTTGAAAATTGCAAAACCCTCTTCAACCTGCAGTCCGTCATCTTTACATGTTATTTTAATAACACCGCCATCGGCAACAAAATAGTCGTTGGCATGTATACCATCGCTCTTAGCATTTGCAATGGTAATATTGCCGCTACGCACTCTGATGTGATCGTCGCTAACAATACCATGCTTGTTATTGCCTGTAATTTGCACGCTGCCTGTTCCGCTAAATACCAGCTGCCCTTCTGAGAAAATGGTGCCCTTCATATCTTCAGTGCCTACTTTTACATAAGTGGCGCCGTCAACAAGTGTATTTGTAGTGCCTGGAGCCAATACGATAAAAGCGGTCTTCTCTGATTGAATGTTAATAGCCGGAGCATTATCATTCGTGATACTTGCGTTGTTTAATGTAAGTTTAAATCTAAAATCACTATAAATTCTAAGTGATCCGTTTGTAGTTGTACCTGTAACTACATATTCAACATTGTCTACTGTTGAACGGATAACCAGATCTGCGCCGGTTGGGGTGATTGTCACACCGGCAACTCCATTTGTAATAGTAGCTGTTACTCCACTAAAGTTGATAGAAACAGTTTTGTTAAAAGTGAAATTCTCTATCAGATCATCCACCTCGGCCCCGATTGCAACCGATCCTTCAACAGCACCTTTAGTAATGCCCGTGCTGTCAATTACAGCAGTTGTTGCTACCGGTGGAGGGGGGTCTACACCCGGATCGCTTTTTTTGCAGCTTATAAGTGCGGTGAAAAGCAGCACCGTGAAGGTAGTTGAAAGACAAAAGGAAAGTTTGCTCATGATTGTAGTTTAATGATAAGGTGGCAATAATCGGTCCAGTTGATAAAATGTTGTATTAAGCAAATATACAACCTTTATGGTAAAAAAATCCGTGTTATTTATACCCCGTTGTGTGTATATGGTTACACAGCACATTGGGTTGTACGCCATTAACTAATAAGAATATTCTCGCTGAACTTTTGCGAAACAGTAACATTTTCGCCGTTGTTGATCTTAATAACCAACGAGCCGTCATAGCTGATCTTTTCCACCACTTTTATCTGAGAGTTAATGCCGATGCCCAACTTCACAAGATATTGCAAAAAAGCTGTGCTGGTATCTCTAACGGCAGCAACCCGGCAGTTGGCGTCTGTTTTGGCGTCAGATAAACTTACAGTATAAGTTTTAGGCAGCTTACCGCTTGAGGTAGGTATCGGATCGCCGTGCGGATCGTATTCGGGAAAGCCCAAAAATTTATCCAACCTGTCTGCAAGGGTAGGATCACTTATATGCTCTAATTCTTCTGCTATATCATGGATCTCATCCCAATGATATCCTAATTTTTCTAGTAAAAATACTTCCCACAAACGATGTTTGCGCATTATCAGGATGGAATCTTTTAAGCCTTGAGGAGTCAGCCGCGCACCTTTCTTCTTGTCGTATTCTATTAAAGATTTATCCGACAGCTTCTTTATCATATCAATTACCGAAGCAGCATTATTGCCCAAAGTTTCGGCAATAGCGGTAGCGGTAATCTTCTCGTCAGACTTTTGTGACAACCTGAGAATAGCTTTCAAATAATTCTCTTCAGATAGTGTATTCATCTTTTTTGGTTTACCCAAAACTAAGTAAAATAAATTTGGTTAGATAAAATTAGGTGTGCCTAATTTTATTTATTAGCTTTGTGATGTAATTTACTACTAAAATGTTCAACGTTTTTTGTCGCATTGGTTTAATTTTATTTGTCATTTGGCCGCAATTTGTAAATGCACAAACGGGTGGCATAAGTGGTAAGGTCGTCGCAAAGGATCAGCCGGTTGCGTCAGCTACTGTAAAAGTAAAGGGCACAACCTCCGGAACCAAGACAGATGAGAACGGGCAGTTCCTGTTAACCAATATACCTTCGGGGGAATATGAATTGCAGGTTTCCGCATTAGGCTATGCGCTGCAAAAACAACTTGTACGGGTTAGTACTGAGACGTCTTCAGAGATAACTATCATATTAACATCTGTAGAAACGAACCTCAGTGAGGTAGTGATAACCGGTGTTACAAGGGCCTCACAAATACGAAGTAATCCTGTACCAATAGCGGTAATGACGAGTAAGGCTATCAACAGCCAGGCAAACACCAATATAGTTGATGCCATAACCCGCAGTATTCCGGGTGTTAGCGCGGTGACTACAGGGCCCAATATATCAAAGCCACTTATACGCGGTTTGGGTTATAACCGGGTTTTAACTTTATACGACGGCGTGCGGCAGGAGGGGCAGCAATGGGGCGATGAGCATGGTATTGAGATAGACCAGTTCAGCATAAGCAGGGTAGAGGTGGTTAAGGGCCCTGCAAGTTTAACATATGGGTCGGATGCATTGGCGGGTGTGATCAATATGATCCCCGATGTGGTTTATAAAGACGATAACAAATTGCATGGCGATGTAAGCATGGAGGCGCATACCAACAACAGTAGCCTGGGCGCTTCCTTAGGTCTTAACTATAAAAGCGGCGATTGGAAGTATAGCGCAAGAAGCTCGATGAAACGGGCTCATGATTACCGTAACAGCGTTGACGGGCTTGTTTACAATACGGGCTTTAATGAACTCACCTTATCTGCAATGGCTAAAGTAAATAAGCAGTGGGGCGAATTTAAAATAGCGGCTAACCTTTACAATAATCAGCAAGAAATACCCGATGGCAGCCGTGAGCAATTTAGCCGCTGTTTTACAAAGCAAATTTTTGAAGCTGATAAGGACGATATTACCAACCGGCCCCTTGTTAGCGATGCTGAGCTACGTTCCTATAAGCTATCTCCATTATATCAGCATATACAACACTACCGGGTTTACACGCACGGACTTTTGAATGTTGGCCGGGGCAATATTGACGCGCTTTTTGCGGTGCAGCAGAGTGTGCGGAGGGAATATAACCACCCGACAGCACCTGTACAGCCCGGCTTGTATGTGGTGCTCAATACACTCAATTATGATATTAAGTATAACCTTCCCGAAATGAATGGCTGGGAGAGCACCATAGGGTTAAACGGGATGTTTCAGGGTAACCGAAGCAAAAACGGCACTGCTTTCCCCATACCGGATTACGATCTGTTTGACGCGGGAACCTACATTATGGTTAAGAAAAAGGTGGGCGATTTTAACGTTTTGGGCGGCCTGCGGTATGATAGCCGGAACATTAACTGGAATGACTTTTACGTTGGTATAAACCCTGCTACCGGCTTTGAGCGTAAGGGTACCGCTGCCGATATCAGCGGCGGCGCACCGCTGCAGTTTCCTGCGTTTACTAAAGTATTTCATGGCATATCGGGTAGTGCAGGAGTAACTTACAACCTTACGGAGCGGATATTATTGAAAGCCAACATAGCACGGGGCTACCGGGCACCTAATATAACTGAGATAGGCTCAAATGGCCTTGACCCGGGGGCGCATATAGTTTATTTGGGTAACCGCACTTTTTCGCCGGAGTTTAGTTTGCAGCAGGATCTGGGTTTTGCTGCTTATCTGAAGGATATCGATATATCCGCAGAGATATTTAATAACAACATTACCAATTACATATTTCAATCTAAACTAACTGATGCTGCGGGTAATCCGGTTATAATTGTACCGGGTAATACCACCTATCAATACCAGCAGGCAGCAGCCCGGTTGTATGGTGCTGAGTTAACGGTTAACCTGCATCCCCAACAGCTAAAATGGCTTAGCTTTACTAACAGTATTGCTTATATAAAGGGAGTGAAAAACGGCGCGAAAGGCACAAGTGCCGAGTATTTGCCGCTTATTCCGCCGCTGCATGCGCGGTCTGAAGTGAAAGTTAGTTTTGATAACTTTTATGTAAAAGCTGCTGCTGACATGTATGCAACTCAAAACCGCTTTTATGCTGCCGATGATACCGAGACGGCCACACCCGGCTACAGTTTATTCAGCTTAGGTACCGGCATTACCGTTAAAAATAAAGCGGCTAAAACCGTTTTTGATCTGTCTGTAATGGCTGATAACATTTTTGACAAAGCCTATCAATCTCACCTTAACCGATTGAAGTATTTTGAGTATTACCAAACTTCGCCCAACGGCCGCTCGGGTATTTACAATATGGGCAGAAACATCAGTTTGCGGTTAACAGTACCGTTTTAACGGGGTGATCCAAAATAAATGTATTACAAAAAAATTGAATAGTTAATAAATTGAATATTAAGTAGTTAACTATTTAATATGAAACTACTTATTCGTCAGGAAAATTAGCTGTAGATTGGTTGTAAATTGCTGATTATAAGTGTATTGTGAATGGAGGAAAAACGCTTTTTTTTGCCGTTTTTTGCCGTTTTTTGGATCAGTTTGGATCACTTTAGCAACACAATAGCAACACTTTAGCAACACGTTTGCAACACCCTGTAAACATATTTTTAAGACTATTTTCCGAACTAAAAGAGCCTGAGGATTAAACTTAATTCGTCTCCATACGTCATAATTACATTAATATCCAAAATGTATGAAGGCATCTGTTAAATTTTCATTTTTCTTATTGTCTGCAGTTATAATAACGCTCAGTTCGGCGTTCATATTCAAATCAGCTTATACTGAGCAAACGCCCGTTTTTCCTTATAAAAAGGCCGGCTTAACTGAACGACAGGCCGCCGCGCATCTGTTAAACAGGTTTACCTATGGTGCCACACCCGGCGACGTGGATAAAGTGGTAAAAATGGGACTGGAAAAATGGTTCATTCAACAACTTAACGGCAATTTACCGGACGATTCCCTCAGCCAGGTCTTAAATAAATACGACGCGCTTAAGCTATCCAACAAAGAAATTGTAGCGCAATATCCAAAAAATGCCGTTGTATTGCGGATGGCGGTGAGGGATGGTGTGGTTGATAAGGATTCGGTTAAAACAGACCGTAAAGAATATCGGGATGTATTGCAAAGCTATATGCAGCAACATGGCCTTAAGCCGGAGCAGGAACTTTTAAGGCAGGTATTTAATCAAAAGGTTTTACGCGCCGCCTATAGCAAAAATCAACTGAGGGAAGTGCTTACTGATTTCTGGTTTAATCATTTTAATGTTTCGTTAACCAAGAATCAATCGGCCCAGTTCATCGCCAATTATGAGCGCGATGCTATCCGCCCGAATGTTACCGGCAACTTTGATGCCTTGCTCTCAGCTACCGCTAAATCGCCCGCTATGCTTTATTATTTGGATAATTTTAGCAGCACAGGTACCAATGTACAACGTCCCCGCGCACTAATGAGGAACGCTGCCAATAATAAACCCGCAAAAAAGGCGCAGGGATTAAATGAGAATTACGCCCGCGAGGTAATGGAGCTGCATACCCTTGGTGTAGATGGAGGCTATACACAACAGGATGTAACGCAAGCCGCAAAAGTGCTAACCGGTTGGACCGTCTTCCCGATGGGTGCTTACGGTAATGCCGACGCAATACAGAAGTTGGTTGATAATATTGGCGAGGACGGACTTAAACAACGTGGTTTTGTGCACGAAGGCGATTTTTTGTTTACACCCAACAGGCATGATAACGACGAGAAAATTGTCTTAGGCAAAATGTTTGCCGCCGGTGGCGGCTACCAGGAGGGCGTTGATCTGCTGGAAATGCTTGCCCATCATCCATCTACCGCGAAGTTTATTACTAAAAAGTTAGCCATCCGTTTTGTTAACGATAATCCGCCGCAAAGTTTATTAGATAAAATGGCGAAGGCTTTTACGCGAGCAGATGGTAACATCCGCCAGGTACTGATCACCATGGTTTCCTCTCCGGAGTTTTGGAGCGCCAACGCGCTTCGCGAAAAGACCAAATCACCCTTTGAACTGGTTATAAGTTCTGCACGGGCATTAAACGCACGTATAGATCAGCCCGTACAATTATACAATTGGGCCAATAAAATGGGGCAGCGTGTTTATGCCTATCAGGCGCCTACGGGTTTCCCCGACAGGTCACAATATTGGATCAATAGCGGAGCGTTACTTAACCGCATGAATTTTGGCCTTGCAATGGCTACAGGGCGCGTTCCGGGTGTCAAGATAGATCTGGCAGCGTTGAATAATAATCATGAGCCTGAGAGCCCCGAAGCGGCTTTAGCGATCTATAGCAAAATACTAATGCCCGAACGAAACCTTAGTCAGGTTGTTAAACAGCTTACGCCGATGTTAGCCGAAAAAGATCTGGTTACTAAAATTGAGGCTGCTGCGGCTAAAACACCGCAGGTTAATATAGAAGAAGATATGGATATGAATGGTGTTGCTAAGAAAGGCCAAAAAAAGGGCCGCGAGGCACAAACTACTGCAAATGGCAATAACAGCATGTTGGCACAAGTTGTCGGCGTTATTTTAGGTTCACCGGAGTTTCAAAGAAAGTAATTTAAAAATAAAGTCATGATATCAAGAAGAGGTTTTATAAAATCGGGCGGGTTGGCTTTACTTGGTGTAGGGTTGATGGGCGGCATACCTGCTTTTTTGGCGGAGGCTGTCGCTAGTGAGAAAAATCGCGCGCTTTATTCAAAAAAGAAGGTGATGGTGTGCATTTTTCAGCGCGGAGCGATGGACGGCTTAATGGCTGTTACGCCCTTTACTGATGATTACCTGAAAGCTGCAAGGCCGACTTTGTTTATGTCGGCAGCCCAAAACCAAAACACAAATTCTTTGATAGACCTCGATGGTCGTTTTGGACTGCACCCTTCAATGGCGCCGTTCGCCGAATTATACAAGCAAAAGCAATTGGCTATAGTACACGGCATTGGTTCGCCGAATAATACGCGCTCGCACTTTGACGCACAGGATTATATGGAATCGGGCACGCCATTCAATAAAGGCACAGCAAGTGGCTGGTTAAACAGGGCGGTGGGCTTGCTGGGGCATGATGCTACACCTTTTCAGGCGGTAAGCCTTACATCATCATTGCCGCGGTCTTTTTATGGGGATAATCCTACGCTGGCGGTTAGCAGTCTGCAGGATTTTGCCATCCAGATGCGGGGCAACCCCGGCGGCGCTAATATGGCAGCAAAAAGCTTTGAAGATCTTTATCAGCAAACATCATCATCCTTACTTAAGCAAACGGGCAAAGAGAGTTTTGATGCCGTTAAAATGCTGCAAAAAACAGACATCAAAAATTATAAACCCGCTAATAATGTCATCTACCCAAATACACCATTGGGCAATTCGCTTAAGCAAATAGCGCAGCTTATAAAAATGGATGTGGGGTTGGAGATTGCCTTTACCGAATCAAACGGTTGGGATACCCATTTTAACCAGGGTACAGATAAAGGTTTATTTGCCAGAAACGTTACCGACCTGAGTGGTTGCATCGCAGCTTTCTGGAACGACATGGGAGCTTACCAGGATGATGTAACGGTAATGACCATGACGGAGTTCGGTCGTACAGTTAAACAAAACGGCACCGGCGGTACTGATCATGGCCGGGCATCATGTAACTTTATTTTAGGTAATGATGTAAAGGGTGGTATGGTGCATGGCAATGTTAAACCTTTGGCGATGGAGAATTTAGAGGATGGCCGCGATCTTGCTGTTAGCACTGATTTTAGAAGCGTATTTAGCGAAGTAGCCGACAAGCATTTAAAGCTGAATAATGACAGGGTACTTTTTCCGGATTGGAAGGGGGATAAGATAGGGGTGATGAGGGGATAAAACTCGCAGAATTGGCGCAAGCTATAATCAATCATTGATAAAGGAATATGATTTATTGATTCGTGGGTCCTCTTTCAGGAATAAAATATACAAACTATCTCCAACATTATATTTCTCATTACTTGTAGATCCCGAATAAGTATTCTCGTTTAATTTAAACAGGTAGTCAATTTGTATGGTGCCTTTTCCACCAACTTTATATTTATCAATCACTACCCCTTTAATTTTACTTCCCTCAGATTTCAATTTGTTATTTAAAAGCGTTTGCTTAATCCCACCCCAAGTCAGCCATCCGACCATCACAATTAATAATATCGTAGGAAGATTTAATTTAAAATCTCCTATGCGCAAACTCAAGCCAGAAAACAAATTGTTGATTTATTCAACTCTTTACCCTTCTTCATCGTTGTTTGTCTTAACGCATACTCGTGCTCGTAATGGAGCTATTTTCTTTTTGATAACGCAATAGCCTGCGCTAAAATAGCCTCTATATCAATAACCGGCAAATCCTCATCAGCATCAAAAAGCATTATCTTCATGCGTGCACGTTTTTCTAATATCAATGCCGGATGATCGATCAACTTCCCATCAACAATACCCAGATAGGGCTGATGTAAGGTTTTATGTACCCATAAATAACACAGCATTTTGCCCTTGTAACAAAACATTGGCATGCGGTATTTCCATTCGGCAGTTATGTTTTTATCCTGATCTAAAATAATGGTGCGTAAGGCAAGTAAACAGCTTTTTACAGGCTCCGGCTGCAAAAGGTAAAAGTTGTCTAACTCGTTTACCATAATCAACTATCGTTCCCCCTTTAGGGGGTTAGGGGGCTTAGTCTTTGTCTGATTGCTTCGTATAGTATAACACCCGTAGCTACAGACACATTCAACGATTCTATCTCGCCATACATAGGTATTTTAGCCAGGTGGTCGGCTATGCGGATAATCTCGTTACGCACGCCGTCTTCTTCTGATCCCATTATAATGGCAGTGGGCGCGGTATAGTCGGGTTGGTAAATATATTCTTTGGTTTTTTCGGTGCAACAAACCAATTGCAGGCCCGATTCTTGAATGAATCTAACCGTTTGCATAAAATTATCATGCCTGCAAACGGGAATCTTATATAAAGCCCCCGCTGATGTTTTAATAGCATCAGGATTGATCTGCGCCGAACCTTTTGCCGGCACCACAATGGCGTGCACGCCGCTGCATTCGGCTGTACGGGCAATGGCGCCCATATTACGCACATCGGTTATTGAGTCGAGAATAAGAATAAGGGGTACTTCTCCTTTTTCAAATATTTGCGGAATGATGTCTTCTATTTTTTGATAAACAATAGGCGATATAAAAGCCACAACACCCTGGTGGTTTTTCATGGTGAGGCGGTTGAGCTTCTCAACAGGTACCTGCTGTGCAGTAATATTATATTGGTTAAGCAGTTCTTTAAGCTCAGCAATTAGACCGCCGCCAACGCCGCGTTGCACATAAAGCGACTCAATTTCTTTGCCTGAGCGGATGGCTTCTATTACAGCGCGGGTGCCAAATACCATTTGATTACTTTCTCTCGGTTCCCTGCTTTCCCGGTTATTATACATCATTTTTACTATAACTATCTGAAACACAAAAGTAGCTATATTAATTGATTAAGCCTTTATTGAAGTGTTTTAAGCGGCAGTTTAAGGCACTGGTTAACATGTTAAAAACGTTATCCACATTGTGGTAAGTTGCTGAATGTGAGAACGAAATTTTGCTATTCAACAAGTTGTTAACAATGGGTGTTAATTAAAATCATTTAAAACGGTATCAAAAATGCGGTTTTAATTTTATGCTGTTAACCAAATGTTAACGATTGTTGTCTATTTTTGATACATGATGTTTGAGAACGAAAACTCCAATTACAAGCCGAATACAAACGAAAAAAGAAGCCGCATTACCAACCCTACACCTTACAGCGGTTTGGGCAAGTTGCCGCCACAGGCAGTTGACCTTGAAGAGGCTGTTTTGGGTGCTTTAATGCTTGAAAAAGACGCTCTTTCATCAGTTATTGATATTTTAAAACCAGAGGTTTTTTACCGCGATAATCACCAGCGCATTTTTCAGGCGATACGCACTTTGTTTGAAAAAACATCGCCGGTTGATATTCTTACGGTAACTGCTCAACTGCGCACGCAGGGCGAGTTGGAAATGATAGGCGGCGCTTATTATATAACCGAGCTGACTAACCGTGTAGCTTCGGCAGCCAATATTGAGTACCACTCGCGTATCATTATCCAAAAATTTATTCAGCGCGAGCTGATCAGGATCTCAACAGATATCATTAACAGCGCGTATGAGGATACAACTGATGTGCTTGATCTGTTAGATAGAGCCGAAAAGAACCTGTTTGAGATAGCGCAAAATAACCTGCGCCGCGACTCGCGTAAAATGGATGACCTGTTGCACGAAACGCTGAAGGAAATAGAGTTACTGAAAGATAAAAAAGACGGCCTTACCGGTATCGCTTCCGGCTTTACTGACCTGGATAGAATGACCTCAGGCTGGCAAAAATCGGATCTGGTAATTATAGCTGCCCGCCCTGCAATGGGTAAAACAGCCTTTGTTTTAAGCTGCGCGCGTAATGCGGCCGTTGATTTTGACAAGCCGGTTGTAGTATTCTCTCTGGAGATGTCGTCTATCCAATTAGTAAATCGTCTGGTATCAGGCGAGACCGAAATTGAGCAGGAGAAGATAAGAAAAGGAACGCTTGAAGAATGGGAATGGCAGCAGATCCACTCAAAAATTGGAAGACTGGAGCAAGCTCCGCTTATTATAGATGATACCCCGGCGTTGAATATTTTTGAGTTCCGCGCTAAATGCCGCCGCTTAAAATCTCAGCATGATATTCAATTGATCATAATTGACTACCTGCAACTAATGCAGGGAAAAGCCGACGGAAAAGGCGGCGGTAACCGTGAGCAGGAGATAGGTAGCATATCGCGTGCGCTGAAATCAGTTGCAAAAGAGCTTAATGTGCCGGTTATTGCGCTTTCGCAGTTAAGTCGCGCGGTTGAGAATCGCCCGGGCGGTTCTAAGCGCCCAATGCTTTCAGATTTACGTGAGTCGGGTTCTATTGAGCAGGATGCGGATATGGTATTGTTCCTTTACCGCCCAGAATATTACGGACTGGAAGTGGACGAGGATAACAACCCAACTCAGGGCGTCGGCGAGGTTATCATAGCCAAGCACCGTAATGGTGAAACAGGTAGGGTGAGGCTGAAGTTTGTGGGAAAATATGTTAAGTTCACTGACCTGGAAACTACAGACAGTTTTGAAGCACCAAGTCCGTTTGCCGGGCTCAATCCATCACAAAACTTTGACAAGCCGAGCAACTTTATCATCCGCCCATCGCGTATGGATGATCTGGAAGATGAACCACCGTTTTAAATTTCATTGCTTTTTAGTATCAAGTATAAAGTAGCAAGTATTTAGACTTTTTTTGGAGTCCGGAGGACATTTTTTTTGTACCTCGATAATTCCTTAAAATTATGCATGCAATGTCTTGCTACTTGATACTAGCTACTTGCTACAAACTCTAGTCCGCGTTAACAAATGAACGCAGCATCCAGGTGTTTTTCTCCTTATACTGCATAAACTTGTTTATCATATCGTTGGTACCGTCGTCACCGGCTGTCTCAGTTATCTCCATTAGTTCCCGTTCCATTTCGATCAATTTCGCCATGTCATCAATAATAGCTTTTACCAGGTCGGTATCTTTAACGCCAATAGTATTTATCTCTTTTATCTCTGAAATTTTAATGTACTCGGCAAAGGTGCTTACAGGTGGTTTGCCAAGCGTTAAAACACGTTCAGCTATTTCATCAATGGTTAGCTGGGCCTGGGTGTATAACTCTTCAAATTTAATGTGTAAGGTAAAAAAGCTGGTACCTTTAACATTCCAATGACAACCCCTTAGTTTTTGATAGTGGACATGATAATTGGCAAGCAGATCATTTAAGTGATCAACAACCGGTTTAACTGCTTTTTCTGTAAGGCTTATTTCTTTAGCGTCCATAATGTTTTAATTATGGTGATGGAACAGACGTCTACAGCTTTTGTTTAATAAAATGCCACAGTTTTTATTAATAAAGGCATATTTGCATTTCTTATGACGCAGGTTTTACCATTCATCAGCAAGCAATTTAACGGCCTTATCTGGCGCATGGAAATTGATGAAATAAGCGACACTATTTACCTGGAAATAAGAAGAACGGAAGACAAACTGGTATCTTTTGCCGCTATTGATCTTATATCCGGCCAAACAAAATTTGAAGATGTTACCCTTCCCGAACGCTGGCTCACCGGCATTGAGGCCGCTTACAACAACGTACTGCTGCTGCATGGTTACCAGGGACAAAACGCCCCGGTGCACAGGGGCTTAACTGCCATAGCGGCTGATGGCTCAGTTTTATGGACCAATTACAGCATAGCTTTTGATCACCTTGCTTTAAAGGGACCTGTTACTTACGCTGCTCAAATACAGCCGCGTAAGCTTTTTTTAATTGATATTAATACCGGGGCTAACATCAGGGCATTTGATAGTACGTTGGATAAAGAGTATACAAACAGCATTACTTTTCCGGAGAATATTAACAGTACGGATTTAAACTTTACGCTTCCGGCCGAGTCGTACAATAAGGTTGTTGATTATCTTAGTTACAATAATTATAGAATTGTATCTTTGCACACGCTTTTGGCAGGGCAGCTAAAACAACACTTGTATGTGTGGGAAGGTGAAGATTTGATTTATGAAGATTTAATGAACGATAACATACAAAAAATGCAGCCCGAGGCGTTTATCCTGTGTAAAAACAGGGTAATATATATTAAAAACAAGACCGAGTTAAAGGTTATTTCCCTATAAATATCTGAATACAAAGTTATTATGAAATTAAAAGTTTTGTTGTTAGTTACACCTTTGCTATCGCTATCGGTACAGCTATTTGCATCGGCCCCGGTAGATTCTATCGGTGTTGAGAACCTAAACGGTAAAAAAGTTGTACTGCATAAGTTGGACCCAAAAGATAATTACTTCTCTGTTGGCCGTAAGTACGGTGTAAGCCCCAATGTTATTATACAATTTAATAACAATGCCGCTCTTAAAGTTGGCGGTGTTATTAAAGTACCTACCGAGCGGCCATTTTTAGCGCCGGTAACGCAGCCTGTTGTATCGCAAACTACGCCGGCCACGTCACAAAACACATCTGTTGTTGCACAAAATGCTCCTGTTGTTTCACAAGCTGCGCCGTCAACTGTTACGGCAGATGCCGACGTTCAGCAATATAAAGTGTCAGCAGGAGAGACGCTGTATTCAATTGCCAAGCGGTTTAATACTACCGTAGATGAAATTGTGAAGCTAAATAACCTTCCGAACACTACCGCCGTATCGGGTCAGCTTTTAAAAATTAAACTGAACTCAGCTAATGTGCCGGCACCGGTGCCTGTAGCTCCTCCGACAATTGT
>CBFGNU010000041.1:0-18922 GCA_965650195.1 uncultured Mucilaginibacter sp.
ACTATTACTGACGGTTAATGCTACCATCTCTGTCTGCATCATCGTCAGAATCATCGTCTTTAACCTTGTTATCATCTTCCGCATCGTCTTGCTTTTTCGTATCTTTAGCGCCAAAACGAAACGAAAGCGAAAATATGAATGTACGCACGTTGCGCCTGTTTTGCGAAACCTGGTCAAGCATTATACCGTTGCTGTTTATATAAGTTTGGGATATAACCTTTCTGGAATTAAACACATCGCGGGTATTGAAGCCAAATGTAAGGCCCTTAATAATTTTGTATTTTAAAGCCGCATCCATACCATACACCGGTTGGCGGCTACCCTGCACACTAACCTGCGAACCACTGTAATCTCCCCGCAACTGAAGGCTCAGCTTTTTTGTAGGCTTTATGGTTGCTGATAAATTGCTGTTCCAGGTAAAGCCCGATGTATTTTGAATGTTAAATGCAGGGTCGCCTTTCAATTTTAAATAAAACGCGTTAACGTTAGCGGTTACATCCAGCGCGTCTGCAGGTGAGTATTTTGCAATTAACTCATAGCCCGTATTGCTTACCGAGCCTAAATTTCTGTATGTGGACAGTGTAACTTCTGGCGAGAGTAAGGACGAAACCCCTTGAATATTTTGCGTGGTAAAGCGATGAAATACCGAAGACGTAAGCACAACAGATTTGAAATAATTTATATAGCTCAGCTCAAAAGAGTGCGTGTCTTCAGGCTGCAAGTCGGGGTTACCTTGCAAATAGTTTTTCCTGTTAGTTACATCAAGAAACGGAGACACTTCCCTGTTGCGGGGGCGACCTACCCTTCTGCTGTAACTTAATTGCAAAGTTTGGCTTTCAGACAGTTTTTGCGTTAAAAACAAGGTAGGGTATAGCCTCAAATAATGTCGGCTGTTTTTTTGCAGCTTATAAATTCCGCCAACAAAAGTTTCCAACTCTGAGGTTATATAAGCATCTTCTAACCTTAAACCGCCTTGTATGCTAAAGTTGCCAAACTGCCTTTGATAGTTGGTGTATACAGCATGAATATTCTGATTATACAAAAAATTCCTTGATAACAGATCGCTGTAGTTTATTATACCGGTAAACCGGTCAAGCGTGTCAACATGGTTATCTCTCCGGTCACTTTCCAGCGATGATCTGTATCCGGCTTCAAAACGGCCGTTTTCCAATGGCAAAGTGTAGTCTGCCTGTAAATTAATAGCCCGCTCGGTACTTCTGTTGTTATTTATGTTTGATATTAAAACCCGGCTTGCTCCTATATAAGATGCGGTGTTCGCCGTGTTAAGGGCGTCGGCCTTTTCATCCCCAAAACCTATGTTAGTGGTCAGCAATTCGCCTTTACGTTTAAATTTATGCTCAAAATCTAAATTAAAATTAAGGGTAGTACCCTTACGGGTGCTAATGTTATCTTGATTCTGTTCCTCCCAGATCTGGCCGTTACGGCGCGTAACTGTAAGTCCGCTCTGGTTACGGGTAACATCGCGCAAGCTAATGTTGTTCGAAAAACTTAGCGTATTGTTATCATTCAAAAACAGGTCTATGCCACTTATAAAGTTATGGCCAACGGTATAGGTATTTTGATTTGCCACCTGATTAGCAAACTGGCTTCCCGAAGCATCTGTAGTAGTACGGTTAAAAAAGCCATTACTAATTCGGTTGGCGGCGCGATAGCCATAGTTGCCATACAGGTTTATCTTTTGGTTTTTGTAGGCTAACTCGGCCGTTGCATTGCGCGTTTGTAAATTACCGGCCTTTGCAGATACGTGCCCTGAAAAGCCCATCTGGGCATTCTTTTTTAATACAATATTTACAATACCCGATTGCCCGTCGGCCTGGTACTTTGACGATGGGTTAGTGATCACTTCAACACGCTCTACCGCATCAGCAGGTAATGCCTCTAATGTGGCTATAACACTACCGGGCGTTGTTTTACCGTTAATTAGCATCTTAACATTCGACCCGCGCAAAGTTACCCTGCCGGTAGCGTCTACCTGGAGCAATGGAACGTTAGCGAGCAGATCTACAGCAGACCCTCCTTCACTTATAGTGCTTTCTGACGCATCAAACGTTTTTTTATCAATACCAAGCGTTACCTTACTTTTTTGGTTGGTAACCTGCACCTCATCTAAAACCGTTTTTGATTTGCGGAGCTTTAAAGTGCCCACTTGCACTGCAGACTTGGCCGCGCTAATAACTATGCTATCCTTGGTTAAAGAAACATAGCCAACATGGGTAGCCTTTAAAAGGTATGTGCCATTTTTAATATTAGCTAATTTAAAATTGCCCTTACTGTTAGTTTGAATGCTAGCGGACGGCTTATTATCGGCTTTTGCTACCAGCGTAATCGTGGCAGCGCTTAAAGGCTCATTTTTTTTTGAATCTACCAATTTGCCCGACACGGAGCCTAAAGCAGGTGTTTGAGCATACCCTGCTGTTGAAAGAGCAAAAAACAACACAAACAGCGATATTTGCAGATGCGTTGTCTTGCAGAGTTGCCCCCTATACAAGGGCATGCAGAAGGATGCCTTTAATTTTGTTAACAAGAAGTGGAATTATAGTAATTGTGATCTTTCCACTAAAGATAACAATTACTCTTCATAATATCGCTTTTTTCACCGCTGCAACCAAACTCTCTATCTTAGGCTCTTTACTAAAGGCCTTGGTTTGTTTTCCTTTTTTATTGTATAGGGCTATATAAGGCGTAGTTTGAATGCTGTAATATCTTTGCACAGGAAAAAATCCTAAAGCCAAATACTCAGGATACTCGGTACCCATAACAATGTTTTTATACTTAGAAAGTTCGTAATCCCTCTGAAAATTTTTGATCATGCCCATCCATGGATATTCGGTTTTGGTAAACGTGATCATCACTATCTTAATGTTTTTAAAAACATTCATTCGTTGCTTCATCTCTATGGTCAGCTTTTGGCAGTGTGGGCAATCTGTACCAAAATACATCAGCATTACAGGCTGGCCCTTCTTCAGGTCTTTCCACGAAGTAAAAGTACTGTCGGGTTTTAATATCCGGTAATGGACAATGGTGCCGTTATCTTTGTTTTGCGCGTTGGTACAGCCGGCTACTATTACCAGGCTTAAAAAAAACAGTAATCTTTTTATCATTGTTAAAATCATTCAAGCATTTCCATTTGCCATACAATATGCTCTTCGGTTATTGGATATAACGCGTTTTCGCGGATGGCGTGATAAACCGCGTAAAATAAATTATTATAATCGCCTTTTGGCGCGGGTATAAATTCAATGTTCTGTTCTCCGTCAATACCAATTGTTACCAATTTGCCTTCACATCCCACAGGTTCTACCCCGTAAGCTGCATCGTTTGGCAATATAGGGATATTTAGCTGTGGCTCCTGCACATCGCAACGGTGTTTGCTAAAACTACCAAGGGTGCCGTGCACAACAAATGCCGGAAGTTGGTCGGCAATAAGCAATCCGGAAACAACCGAAACAACCAGGCCGCCCGGGTAAACAAGACGCAGGTTCATGTAATCAAAATTTTCTGACCTATCACGCTGAATGGCATCCACCCTGTCAAACGACAAAGGCTTGCCAAACAAATGAATGGTCTGATCAACTATATGTGCACCCAGATCGTACCGCACCCCCGCTGCAGGTATATCCCCACCCTCTTTAAAGGGTTTTACGGCTAATTCCGGCTTATATCTATCGTACCTGATGTGCATCTCGACAAGCCTGCCCAGTCTGCCACTCTCAATTACCTCTTTTACCGACAGGAAATCGCTGTCCCAGCGGCGGTTTTGGTAAACCATAACCTTGCGGTTAACTTTTTTGCCCAGGTCAAACAACTCTTTTACTTCGGCTACATTTGCAGCTACCGGCTTTTCTATTAAAACATGCTTGCCGGCTGCAAGCACCCGTTTGCCAAAGTCGGCATGGGTAAAGCTGGGGGTGTTTACAACAATCAATTCTATCTCGGGGTCGTTCAACAGCTCATCAATCGAGTTGTAACTAATGATGTCCGGGTAGTCGGCCGCCATTTTCTTTTGATTGCGCTCAACTACAGCTTTTAAGTTAAACTGCGGGTTGGTGCTTAAAAAAGGCGCGTGAAATAATCTGCCCGACATGCCGTAGGCCATTAATCCGGTTACGATGGGTGATGACATAAAAATTGACCTGATTATTGATTTACAGCAGCCAAATTATTGCTTTAAAAGGGCTAATGCAAAAATTCCCTGTAAAAATCACGATAACGTTTTTGTTAGTGCATACTGTCTTCGATGGAAAAGATGGCCTCCAGATGCCTTTTAAAAACGAGTATACCTTTTCGGGCCGTTGTTTTGATCTCTTTATCAAAACAATTTTTTTGGGCCTGCTCAAAAGTCTTGATAGCGCTTTGATGATCTGCAGTTATGTAATCAATATAGGCCCGGTCAAAACCCTTCCCCGTCATGGTATTAAGCGCAGCCATCTTGCCTGCTGTTTCGGCCGTTAAACTATCAGGCAGCGGTATTCTTTTTGCTTTTGAGAGTTTAAGCAATTTAGCGGCCCCCTTTGTATAATCCTTAACCATTATCCGCCCGAAATTTTTTATGCGTTTGTCTGAGCCTTTGGCCATGGCCAGCTTTCCAGCTGTTATTTCGGCGTTACATATATCATTTGCTGTCGCGATGAACTCAGCATCAACCTTCTCAACCACCATTAAAGGTTCTTTAACAGCGGGCGTGGTTTTCTCAGCATCGTTTTCCTTGCAGCTTAATAAAGCGCAAGCACAAATGGCGACGAGCACACATTTTATTCTTCTCATATATAGGGTATGATACTTTTTGTGCAGTATGGGCTGCAAAAATTAAATGTAAGCTTTATCCTTTAACTTATTTCTCTTCTATAAAGTTTTCTTATTTTTGAAAACATAAAATTGATAGAAATGAACTTTCCCGCTGAATTAAAATACACCAAAGACCACGAATGGATTAGAGTTGAAGGCGGCGATGCCTACATTGGCATTACTGAATTTGCACAGCGTGAGTTAGGAGATATTGTTTATGTCGATATTCCCTCGGTAGGCAAAGAAGTTGCTGCCGAAGAAGTTTTTGGCACCGTAGAGGCCGTTAAAACCGTATCAGACCTGTTTATGCCGCTTACAGGCACTGTAACGCAGGTTAACCCCGCGCTTGACAGCCAGCCCGAATTAGTAAACAGCGATCCGTATGGTGAAGGATGGATGGTAAAAGTAAGCTTAAGCAATGTTGCTGATGCGGAAGGCTTATTATCAGCCGACGCTTACAAAGCCATTATTGGCGAATAAGGGATGAATACCCTGTTAAAAAATCAAAGGCTCACCCTACTGTGGGCCTTATTTGTTTTTATACTTTGTAACGTTGAGATTGGTGAGGTTGGCAAATCGCACCTGTTTTTTCCGGGCTTTGATAAATTAGTGCATTGTGGTTTGTTCTTTGTACTAGTAGTATTTATTGCGAACGGATTTATACGCCAGAAAATAAACGAACGTTTAACTTATAAAAATGCCTGGCTTATTACCTTGCTTGCAATAGCATTTGGCGCATTGATAGAAATATTGCAACTTACCATATTTACCTGGCGCAGCGGCGATTGGGATGATCTGTTTGCAGATTCGGTTGGCGCATGTATGGGGATATTTAGTGTATTAATAACGATAAACGCGACAGAACATGTTAAAAAGTAAAGTTATATTGATGGGTTTGGCGCTGTTGCTCTGCACATCGGCCTGCGGTATCTTCAAAAAAGATTGCGGCTGCCCTAAGTTTGGTAAGGTAAAAACAACGGCCACACCCGACAGCCGTACTTAAAATTTACATCATTTTCTTGCTCCGCTACCGGAGCAAAATCGACCAATTTTTCAGCATGCTGATTATCAGCAAATTAACCCAATCCCACAGCTAAATTTCCTGACGAATATTTGTTCCACTTTGTTCCGGGCAAAAACAGCAGATTGCTGTATACCAACTACTTAATAAAAATACTGCTCCGCTTTGTTCCATTTGTTTCACCTCCGCACACCGGAACAAACAACCTGTATTAGGCCACCCATACAGCATCCATAAACCACTGCTTGCTGTCAAATAGCTCCCGTACGGGTGTAAAGCCGGCTTCGCGGGCCATTTGCTCTGTCTGCTTTATGGTAAACTTCTGCGATATCTCCATATAAATGTACTCATCCTTAACAAAGCGGATGACTTCGTCGCCAATATGCACTGTTTGGTCATTTAAGCTTACCAGATAGCTCTTACAGGCCCCGGTTTCAGGGTCGTAAGTGGCGTAGTGGTCAAATTGCTGCAAATCAAAATCGCCGTTAAGTTCCCTGTTTATCCTTTCCAACAGGTTAAGATTGAACCGTTTGGTAATACCCTCCTTATCGTTATAGGCCGCAAGCACCGTCTTAGGGGCTTTTTTAAGGTCGATGCCTATCAGCAGCATATCTCCCGCCGACAAGTGCCTGTTGAGCTCCTTAATAAACCCAATAGCCTCAGTAACCGGCATATTCCCTACGTTGGAACCCAAAAACATCACCACCTTGCGCCGCGTTGGTAGGGTAGCGGCCTTTTTAAGCATATCAAAGTACTCCCCGTTAAGGCCAGTTATGTTAAGACCAGGCAAGGTCAGCGGTAAGGTATTATTTAAGTAGGATATCACGTTATCTGATATATCAATGGGCAGATAAGTGAAGTCGATCTTTTGGTCAAGCAAATACCGCAGCAGGTAGGTCGATTTCATGGCATCGCCGGCACCCAGCTCTATCAGATCAAATGGCTCGCCATCACCCGCAATAGCCTGTGCAAGTTCAGCTGTTTGCTCTGAGAATACCTCCAGTTCGCATTTGGTTGGGTAGTACTCCTCGCAATTCATCAGCTCCTGGAATATCTTATCGCCTTTAGCATCATAAAAATATTTAGAACTTAGGCGCTTGGGGCTAGTCGTAAGTCCTTTTATTACGTCGGTATAAAACTGCGTGGTTTTTATATCAGGCGCATCAGTTGTCATAGTAGATGTAGTTTGATCCATGCTTGTTAATATTATTACCTGGCCAGGCGGATCCCCGTAAACTGCCAGCGTAAATGAGTTTGAAAAAAGTTGCGGTAAGTAGCCCTGCTATGCCCCGGTGATGTAACTTCTGATGCGCCACGCAACACCTTCTGATTCACCATAAACTTGCCATTATACTCGCCAATTGCGCCGGGTGCTTTGGCAAATCCGGGGTAAGGCAAGTAGGCGCTTTCGGTCCATTCCCAGCTTTTGCCCCATTTAAATTGGTTGGCAGCGGCCTCCCACTCAAATTCGGTAGGCAGGCGCATCCCTTTCCAAGATGCATAAGCATACGCTTCAAAAAAGCTAATATGACAAACAGGCTCCTTCAAATTAAGCGGTTCCAAGGCACGGTAAGTATAATTATGCCATTCGCCATCAATCAAATGCCAGTACAACGGTGCTTCAATTTTATGGGTATTTACCCAATCCCACCCCTCTGCATGCCAGTGGCGGAAATCATGGTAACCATCAGCATTAATAAATTCCAGATACTCGGCATTAGTTACCAGATTAGGACTTATCCTGTAGCTGTTTAAATATACTTTGTGCCTGTTCAACTCATTATCAAAACAAAAACCGTCCCCTTCAAAACCTATCTCGTAAACACCCTCTGCCATGCTGATAAAATCGCCGTCGACCCATTCTACTTTAGGCGATACATAGTTTTTATCATAAGCCGGGAACAGCGGGTTATGCCCTAAAATGTATTTTATATCGGTATACAACAACTCCTGATGCTGTTCCTCGTGGTTAAAGCCGAGGATAATCAATTCTTTTACATCGGCTGATGGCTCATGACAAAGGAAATTAACCATTGCCTCATCCACATACTCGCGATAGCGGTAAATATCAATAACCGTAGGGCGACTCAAATTACCCCTATCAGTACGAATAACCCTGTTGCCCACTGTTTCGTAGTAGCTGTTAAACACGTAGTTAAACTCAGGGCTATACTCCTGATAGCCCATAAAGTAGGGCTTCAAAATAAAAGTCTCAAAAAACCAGGTGGTATGGCCCAAATGCCATTTAGGCGGACTTACATCCACCACCGGCTGTACCACATAATCCTCGGTTTGCAGGTGGCTGCAAATAGTTTCTGTCAGTTTACGTGTTTTAAGGTAACGGTCTGCTAATTTCATTTATTTCTTGTCCAGATAATGTTTCAGATCTGATATAGTTTTAACGCCTAACCCTGCTGCTTGTTTTTGCCGCATCATTAAAGCGTACGCGTTATTAAACCCTATAGGTTGTAGCCATTTAATATGATATCGCTTTGCAAATTCATTTTTTACATAGGTGTATGTTTTATTCTTGTCTCCTCCTAGTTTACCAACAACAGGGGTCGGCGCCTGCAATATTGCCAACAGCCCCGTCCCGGTATATTCCGGATAAAACTCTATCTGGTTATTGGTTAGCGCATCAAAGCATATTTTGGTACCGCCCAGGCCTGTTTTAGTAGCTACCGAATAATCCGTATATCCTTCAATCAAAATCGCGTACATATTCGCCAAAATGTATTGTTCTCCAAATATTTTTGAGCCAATGCGCACCTCGCCGGCATGGCCATTTCGCGCCGGCCGCCATAATTTATGCGCTATTAAAAAATCCTTTGCCACCCGCTCCGGGCTTTGGTGAAGATAGTCGGTGCGGTAATTTAAATCCGTCATCAGGCTATCATTTATTTTGCCGGATAGCAGATTTAATGTCTGCTCAAGGTCAGGAAATTTCTTCAATGCATCTTCACTCACAATCGGCGCAGCATAGTATGGTGGAAATATTTTCTTATCATCAACCAAAGTAACCAGATCAAAAGCTTTCAGGCGGCCATCGGTTGAGTATCCGCTTATAACATCCAGTTCCTTTTCAAAAGCAGCCTTGTACATCACCGCGTCACTTATAACAATGGTGTGTATTTTTAAACCGTATTTACTTTGCAGGCCGAGGTTGCCATCCTGCCTGCCCATAAACTCAGGAGTAAACCCTGCAGTAAGTTTGCCCCCATAAGCTGATGGCAAGAAATAAAACGACGAAAGCAATACAACCAATACCGGTGCAGCAACAACAAGGACCTTTACTTTTTTAAGGTTGACTTTCTGCATCAGCGAAAGCAGTTGATCAAACAAAATGGCCAGTAAGGCGGCCGGAATAGCTCCTGCCAATATCATGTTGGTGTTATTGAGGGATATACCACCGAATATAAATTCGCCCAGGCCGCCGGCCGCAATATAAGAGGCCAGTGTAGCAACCCCGACATTAATTACTGTTGCTGTGCGGATGCCCGCCAATATTACGGGCATAGCGAGCGGCAACTCCACTTTGGTTAATATTTGGGCTCTGTTCATACCCATGGCTACAGCCGCCTCTCTTACATCAGCATTCACGCCGGTAATACCGGTGTAGGTATTTCGGATGATAGGTAACAGGGCGTATAAAAAAAGCGCGACTATAGCAGGTTTGGCCCCGATCCCCAATATCGGTATTAAAAATCCAAGCAGCGCTATACTCGGGATGGTTTGCATTACTCCTGCAAAGCCTAGTACTGCCCCTGCAAATTGCTGTCTGCGACTAATGAATATCCCCAATGGTAAGCCTATCAGTATAGCTATAAACAGCGAAATAAAAGTAAGGCCGATATGTTGCAAGGTTTGAGCCCACAGTTTATCAGATTGCTGCTGCATAAATTCCCATAAAGTTTGCTGTGCTTCATTCATGGCGAGAAGGTTTTTTATGCTGATAAAAGGCTGACATTAGTTCTTCAAACCCAAGTTTTCCAATTTCTTTATGCTCGCTATCGCGGATGGAGATATTTTCCGCACTCGTAAATTTCAACTGCTCCAAGAAAAACCACAAACTTGCATCGGATGGCAAAACAACGCCGCTCAATTCAAAAGTTCCCCCTTCAGGGGGCGGAGGGGGTTTCACTGCTTTAAACTCAAGCAGCAGGCGCTGCTCTTTTAAAAAATCAAGCGCAAATTTATCAGCGGGTTTAAACAGCAAGTCTGCGGGAGTACCTAATTGCACTATGCTGCCTTTATCCATCAAGCAAATACGATCGCCCAGCTCAAAAGCTTCCTGCACGTCGTGGGTAACCATGATGATGGTTTTGCGTTTCAATTCATCAAGGCCTCTAAACTCGGCCTGTATTTTCGACCGTGTTATGGTATCCAGCGCACCAAAGGGTTCATCCATTAATAATACGGGCGGATTTGCCACTAAAGCACGGGCCAAACCTACACGCTGCTGCTGACCGCCGCTTAGTTCATTTGGATAGGTATTTAAGATTTTTTTGTCGAGATGAAGCTTTTCCAGTAATTCATGGGTTCGGGTTTCGATCCTCTTTCTATCCCATTTAAGCAATTGCGGAACTATTGCAATATTTTCAGCCACTGTATAATGCGGAAACAGACCCGTATTTTGTAACACATAACCAATGCCGCGCCTTAGTTCTGCCGCATTTTTATTGAGAATGTTCTCACCGTTAACCAGTATTGTGCCCGAAGTAGGTTCAATCAAGCGGTTTATCATTTTAAGCAGCGTTGTTTTGCCACATCCGCTGGTTCCTAATAAGACAAGCGTCTCCTGCTCCGCAACCTCAAACGAAACCTTATTAACGGCTGTTATATTACCGAATGATTTGCTTAATTGTTCAACTTTTATCACAGTGGTACTATTCTTTAATGGTCATGAACAGATTATTCAATGACTCCGCGTACAGCGGATGCGCAAAAACACAGTATCTGATCCTATCATAAGTAATATTGCCCTCCATTGCCATTTGCAGTACCGACATGATCTCGCCGCCCTCCTCTCCTAATACAGCTGCGCCTAATATTTTTTTCGTTTTGGCATCAACAACGGCCTTCATAAAACCACGGGTATCGCCAACCTCAACCGCCCGCGCTACGCGCGACATGGGCAGATGTGCTATTTTAACATCCAATCCCTTTTTTTTAGCCTCGGTTTCGTTGATACCTATCCGGCCCAACTGCGGATCAGTGAACATACAATAAGGCAGCGGCCTGTCTTTGGTGGTATATTTAGCTCCTTCAATCAAATTACGATAGACTATGGTGTAATCATTATACGCAATATGCGTAAATGGCGGCCCACCATTTACATCGCCTAAAGCATAAATACCCGGCACGTTAGTTTCTAACTTGCCATTTACTTTTATAAATCCTTTCTCATCCACCGCCACTCCTGTTTTTTCCAGGCCCGGTGATTGCGTTCTGGGAACCCGCCCTACAGCAAGCAAAACGTGCGAACATTTTATCTTTTTTTCTACCTCGGCATTTTTTACTGTCGCTATTATTTTCCCATTAGCTTTCTGTTTAAACTTAACCACTTCTGATCCGGTTTGTATGTCGATGTCCTCCAACCGGAGTATCTTTTGCATTTCAAGCGCAATATCTTCATCCTCTTTGCCCAGCAAACGCTGCGATCTTTCTATTAGGGTAACCTTACTCCCAAAGCGGCGGAACATTTGGCCAAACTCCAGCCCAATATAATTGCCGCCCAGTACAAGCAAATGCTCCGGTATCTTATCCAGCTCAAGGATACTGGTTGATGTGAGGTAATCTATATTTGATAAACCTTCAATGTAAGGGATAAAAGTTTCTGTGCCGGTATTAATGAATATCCAATCGCCTTTAATGTGTTTAACGCCGTGGCTATTCAATTTTATGGCTATTGTTTTATGCCCTGTAAACGTGGCTTCGCCATGTAAAAGATCCAAACCCGGCGTTTCCAGCATTGCTTTCTCGATTCCATTCCGCGCATTAAGTACTATCTCGTCCTTTCGTTTTTTGATCTGCGCAAAATCAACTTTGTAGTTCTTAATTTTTATACCCAGATGCGCACTGTTTGCAGCAGCCCAGGCCGCCTTAGCCGATGCCACCCAGGTTTTGGTAGGTGTACAGCCATCATTTACGCAAGTGCCGCCAACCCAACGCTTTTCAATTAATGCTACCTTTTTTCCGGCGTTTGCCAATTTTTTGGCCAGTGACACACCAGCTTGTCCCGCACCTATAATAATAGCATCATATTGTTTTAGCATCATGGCAACGACATTGGTAAGATATTGTATTAAAGATAGTTTATACTTTGCTAGATTTATAATGGCTGATGATTGTTTTTGTTTGATTGGAGCGCCATTTTAGCTTAATAGAACGGTGTAAATATTTTTTTAAAAGAATATTTTTAAATTATCTATAAACGTATATCTTTGCAGTCCCAAAATAAGGGAAACAAAATAAAAAAAGGCCCGTTCGTCTAGGGGTTAGGACATCAGATTTTCATTCTGGCAACAGGGGTTCGATTCCCCTACGGGCTACTAAAAATTAAAAAACCTGTAAGTCAAAAACTTACAGGTTTTTTAATTTTAGTTCGGACAAATATCGGATATCAAATTAATTTTACCGCCTTAGATGTTAAAACATAGGTTAAGAGTATCTTTCCGCAGTTACCTGTTTTCCTTAAAAGTGTAGGTTTAAAACATGTCATCGCTAGTCAATTACTTAGCTATCCCTTCAGCACACTGTTGGTGTATTGAAGGTCTACCTCCCAATCATCTTTAATGCTTTTCAGGAATATCTTCATTATTTCGTCGGTATATATTGAGCATAATTCATTTGCCTATTGCATTTATAAATCAAATCAAACATTGTGTACCTGAAACACTAACTCCAGGTTCTTATTAAGAAGGTCAATATCCACCACAATGTCAGCAGAGGCAAACATTTCATTTATATCCACGGGTTCGCAAATTTGACAATAGTATTTATGACCCAATGCATCGGCCATATACCAAAATAATAAATTAAGATGGCGTACAGGGTTTGTTTTACGTTTAATTAATTCAAAAACAGTACAGCCCGGAGGCATGAAAAGCATATTGGCTAACCCGGCACCGTGAATGCCTGCCACATATTTTGTATTAGCGAAAATGGATACTTGTTCAAGAAATGTGTAATTTTCGGCATAAAATATGGTAAAATTATATTTGGCCATTGTTGATACTACCTCTTCTTCGTTTACAATTTTCCTTTGGGTTGCATTTTTCCGGCTTATATAAATTCTATCGCTGATCTTGGTATGCACTTTTGTTTTATTATTAACGTAGTTAACATACATCTTATTAACCTCAAGCAATATCTTTGGATTGTAGCAATCCAAAATCGGCCTTTGCGCAGGCATACATAATGTGCCTACTAACGCACTTTTTCCGGCAGGTATATGAATGATTTTTTTGAAATTAAAAGGCAGTATTGAATCTAGTACGTATTTCGGCAGGCTATCTGTAGCCGGTAATAGCAATATCATCTGATCGCACTTATCCCTGACCATCCATGCGCGACAAAGGGTTTCACTTAACCAATGATAGTAGTTTCCGTACCAGGGATGGTGTATTACCAGGTAAGTTTCATCATCAACAAAAGTTAGCAAGTTATCGGGGTTTTCCTGAGTATCATGATAAAATTGCGACGCTTGAGCAAGGCACACCATTTGCTGGCTCCAATTGTAATGACAGCACTCTTTTATTAAACCTTTACGTCCGCACACCAGGCCGGTGGCCGTAACAAAAGCATTTTTTACATATTTAACTTTATGTGAAGGCGATTCGTAAGATAAATAAGGTTCAAATACGTGTAGGTTGTCTGACGTGGTGTTGACGGGTAACGCCACCCTTATTCTTTTATTCATCAATGAAACTTTATCAATCTAAATATTGCCTTTGATTTTAGTAGAGACGTACTCAATTGTAATTTATTCACGAAATATGAACCGGAGTCAAACTGAAATTTTCAAACACAGTAGCTTTGCCGAAATTTGCATTATTTACAACCGCGATTTTGTTTTTTAAACTTTCTTCCATAATTGACCGGGTATGAAAAAAATGCTTAAATGTCAATACGCTTTTAACAGTTTCAATATCTGTTAGATGGTAAAAGATGTCGGCTTCATTCTCGTTAGTTAGTGCCTTAGTGCCTTCATTTAGGCTAAAGCTGTAGCCCTTTGCTGAAAATGTAATTGAATCATTATTTTTGTGCCACGTACCTGTTAACCACGACATTTCTTTTAGACTATACTCAAAACGATCATTACGAGTTTTATAGGCATAGCCGTAATTCTCGGCTCCGGCTGTATAATTATCAACTACCGTACCTTTATCAAAACGTTGATCGCTGTATAAAAACAACACCTCTGATACAGAAGGAGCAATATAATTGACATACATTCCGGCCAGGTTAGCCGGCAGCGAATATCTTTCATCGTTGCTGTGGCTTATATATTTCAAATAGGCAAAATCCTCTATTAAAACTCTTTTTACACCTATCATCTCTAAACGATTGATAAAATCATAATCTTCAAAGCCATGCCTGTTCATACGTTCGTCAAAGCCCTCTATTTTTAAAAAGTCGCTTTTTTTTACGCAAACCTTTCCTAAAACATCACCGGGTGGGGCGTAGTTTTTTCTTGTTTTATGAAAGTCTATGGGGGTTAAAACAATATTATCGTCCTCCTTAAAGCTGTCATTAACATAATGAGCAAATCCGGCCCCGGTGTAATAATCGGCCCATATACTACACACTATATCGCCGGTAGCTAACTTAAAGGCCAGATTTTTTGAGTGGCTGGGGCTCCATGAATCAGGATCAGTGGTTTTATAGTAAACAACTCGGCCTGTTTTAATGTGATCGGCAAGATTTTCCATTATCCATTCTTCCATGCCGTCTTTAGAATTATAGTCAAGTACTACAAACTCTAATTCTGCATAATCGGCATTGTCAACAATGTTTTGCATAAGCGTTTGCCTTAGTTGATGCAAACGGTTCATGCAAACTACACAGAATGATATTTTAAAGTCTCCACAGTTCATCTATCGTATACCCTTAGTAATACTATTTAAAATACGGCTTTGCAGGCTAACGTCTTCGGTAATTATCTGAGCTTCGCCGGTCATCCAGTTACTTAAGCGAATATTTTTAGACTTTGCTGAATCATTGTTAAATGTTATTTTAGCTATGAAAAAGCCATTTTTTGCGGGTTCATTTGCTACATAATCTATTTTACTTCTTAGTGGGCCGTATTTTTCTGACGGGTAATTGCTTAGGTTGATAAGTACATCCTGCCCCTCCTTTATTTTGCTGATATTACTTTGGGCTATTTGAACAACCCCAAAAAATTGTTCATTGTGGGGATGGATGCGAAATATCTCCTGATTTGAAGAAGTGACCATTCCAGACTGTATAATAGTTGAGAATCCTACAATTCCATCTTGCGGAGCTCTTAAAATGTAGAGATTCTTATCTACGGTATTTTGTATTTCAACCAAAGCCTGTCCGTTTTTTACCTGCTGATCTTTTTTTACAAACACCCTGGTTATTATACCGGCCCCATTAGCGACAACCGAAGACATATTGCCCGATGACTGCAACTTTACCGGCGCTTTAATCATATCCGGATATCGCACCAAAACTGAAATAGCCAACACAATTAAAAGTACGCCAAAAAACAGGGTTATTCCCCACCTAACTATCCACGAGGGTACTTTGGTTATTATTTCCTGTATATCTTCTGTGTGCCTACCGGCTTCTTCGCTAACACCGCGCACAACAATACCATTTGGGGTTACCTTTATTGCGCTTTCTTCAATTTCTTTCATTGCATTTTTTTATTATTTGTTTACTATGAAATGCTGCTCCAATGATTTTATTACAAAATAGTTTAGCATATCCCGACCATGCATGTTTAGACCAAGATGGCTGTACACTGTTTGAACCCTTAGGTGATAAATGCTCTTTACATTGTCGGCTGCTAATAGCGCAGTTTTGCAATCATCAATCCAGCCATTTAACCAATCCAGTTCACTTTCAAATTCCTCCGTGTGCATAACATCATCTGTTATCTCTTTCATCAGGCTTAAGTTTGATGAAGCATTATCATCAACTTTAAAATTATCTAGGGGGGGGATAAGAGCAAACAATGTATCCTCATTGTTTAAAAGCGTGTATATAGCTTTTACTAATGATATTTGCAGGTAGAACGCGAACGTGAGTATCGTTTCATCATCAATTTCATCTTGTAACGCGGCAACTATTACCTTTGAAAGAGCTATCGGTAGGTTATATTGAACTAACTCGTTTGCCGCAATAGTCACTGCGGGATACAAGCCATACTGAATTGTATTGTTGGGAAAAGGCATAAAAATCCCATCTACCGGAAGTTTAACTGGTAGTTGCGGCAGGTTGGCTTTTACAAAGTAGCTTTTGAGGTAGATGTCGGCATTTGCGGCTAAGGCTTCTTCATTGCCCAAATCAGTAAGTAGGGCCAGCCGGATATTCTCACCGCTTAAATAATTAAATTCTACTTTAAAGCCTTTTAATAAACTGTCAGTCTGAGCAAAAGGTGCTATAGCTTCGCCTAATACACGATGCCAGTTTGCTTTGCCACTAAACAGCGAAACGGAAAGCCATATCATCTTGTGCTTTTCCATGCGCTACAACCCCAATTCCAATTGATTTTTAACCAGTTTATAATATTCGCCCTTCAATCCGGTTAATTCATGATGTGTACCCTGCTCAATTATTCGCCCTTTATTCAGCATTATTATATTATCGGCGTTGCTCACAGTGCTTAAACGATGCGCCACTACTACTACTGTCCTACCGGTAAAAAACTCATTAAGGTTATCCATTATTATCCGCTCATTGTTCGCATCAAGCGCATTGGTAGCTTCGTCAAAAAACAAATAATCCGGGTTTTTATAAACAGCCCTTGCAATAAGCAGGCGCTGCTTTTGCCCTTGACTGATACCATTACCTGCCGAGCCTATTTTGGTTTTAAGCCCAAAGGGCAGTTCGTTAATAAAATCGCGGATATTGGCTACTTTAATTGCCTGCTGCAGTTTCTTTGAATCAGGAAACTCGTCCCCAACGGAAATGTTATTTTCTATCGTGTCCGAAAATATAAAACCGTCCTGCATAACTGTTCCGCAGGCGCTGCGCCAGGCTTTAAAGCTGAGGTTATCAAGGTTGGTTTCACCAATTTTTATCTCACCTTTTTCTGACTGATAAAAGCGCAGCAACAATTTAAGTATAGTAGTTTTTCCGCTGCCGCTCATTCCAACTATTGCGGTGGTTTTGCCTTGGGGTATGGTTAGGTTGATCTCTTCAAGCACGGGATCATTACCCGCGCCCGGATATCTGAAAGTGAGATCGTTAATGGTGATGGTTCTGTTTGCCGGTAACTTATGTATCCAGTCTTTTCCAACAGGCTCCTCGTCTTCCAACTCGTGCACTTCGTTTAAACGCTCCAGGCTTATTTTCGCGTCCTGATAGCTTTGCACAAACCCCAACATTTGATCAATAGGGCTGCTTACCTGCCCAACGATGTATTGTATGGCCATCATGCCGCCAAGGGTTATATCACCATCAATTACGGCCTTAACACTCAAAAACGTTATAAGGATGTTTTTTGCCTGGTTAATTAATGATGAGCCCCCCTGCTGGTATTGTGTTAGTGCCAGATTTTCAACTTTAAATTTAAACAAGGAGGCTTGTATTCGCTCCCAGCCCCAGCGCTTTTGCTGCTCGCAGTTGTTTAGTTTGATCTCCTGCATGCCGTTTACCAGCTCTACAACGTTGCTTTGGTTGCTGGATGAATTGCTGAACTGTTTATAGTTAAGCTCACGACGGCGTTTTAAAAACAAGGCTATCCACCCTGCATATGTTATGGTGCTTATCAGCGAAACCATAAAAATAGTGGCATTATAGTACACCAACACTACCGTAAAAATCACCAGATTAATAACTGAGAACAGTGTATTAAGCGTAGTGCCTGTTAAAAAACTTTCAATGCGCTGCTGATCGTTCATGCGTTGCATAATATCACCTGTGGTTTTCGTCTCAAAATAACTTACCGGGAGTTTCATCAGCTTTATCAAAAAGTCGGTAAGTATGGAAAGGTTGACCCGCGTGCTAATGTGCAACAATATCCACGACCGTATAAAACTCATGCTGGTACTGCCTATAAATAGCATTATCTGTGCTATCAATATCAGGTAAACAAAACTAAGATTGCGGGTATTAATGCCGATATCAACAATGGACTGCGTAAGGAAAGGCGTTATAAGCGACAACAACGTGCCCACACCAAGGCCCAAAACCAATTGTGCAAACAGCTTTTTATAGGCATAAAAATAACGTAGGATAGAAAGCCATGATACCTTGCTTTTTTTGTCCTCTTCCTGCTCATAAAATAAGGGCGAGGGACTTAGTAATAATGAAACGCCATCATACAACTCCTTATGACTATACCAATTTTTCGTGAAAGTTTTTTCATCCAGTTTGAGCAATCCGGCGGCCGGGTCTGCTATATAATATTTATCATTTCTGATCTTATACAATACAACAAAATGGTTTTGCCGCCAATGCAGTATGCAGGGTAGCTCCGCCTGTTTTAATTGCGGAAGGGTGAGTTTAGCACCCGTGGTGCGCATACCCAATTTCTCGGCGGCTTCACTTATAGCCAATAAATTAACCCCTCCTTTATTGATAAAACAAAGTGAGCGTAATCTTTGAATGGAAATATTACGGCTATAATATTTTGCCACCATGCGCAAGCAGGTGGGGCCGCAGTCCATTTGGTCTTGTTGTTTGTAATGGGTAAAACTCACTGGTTATTTATTTTATGGCATTTTGCGCAATATAATACCCGGTAAATTCACCAGGTATTATTATAATAGGATCAACTTATCTTATATCAGACAAAAGCTACTTCCGTAAGCACTCCATAATCAGCGTCTGAGCATGCGCTCTGAGTATCATTATAATTTACGTATAACAGCATTAATGGTATTCGCAATTATTAATATC
>CBFGNU010000042.1:0-18761 GCA_965650195.1 uncultured Mucilaginibacter sp.
GCGTTACCTTCACCTTTACATAAGGCGGTGCTATCTTTTTAAAATGATCTGTAAACAGCTGTGTTATTTTCTCTGAGCTTTGGTTAGGCACCAATCGCATTGATATTTTAGCGCTTGCCTTTGACGGTAGTACTGTTTTAGCGCCTTCGCCAATATAGCCACCCCAAATACCGTTAACCTCAAGGGTAGGGCGGGTGCCGGTGCGTTCAAAAGTGCTGTATCCTTTTTCGCCCCATAATTCGGCTATATCTAAATCGGCTTTGTATTCATTTTCATCATAAGGAGCGGCGTTCAGTTCCTTGCGTTCGGCATCGGTCAAATCAATTACATCATTGTAAAAACCCGGTATGTTTACCCGGTTGTTATCATCATGTAGCGATGCTATCATTTTAGCCAATATAGTTGCAGGGTTAGCCACAGCTCCACCATATACGCCCGAGTGCAGATCGCGGTTAGGGCCGGTAACTTCCACTTCCAGATAAGCCAAACCACGCAGGCCGGTCTCTAAAGATGGGTGCTCCATGCTTATCATCGAGGTGTCAGATATCAGCACCACATCTGCAGCTAGGCGCTCCTTGTTAGCTTTAACAAAAATGCCCAGGTTGGCAGATCCTACCTCTTCCTCGCCCTCAATCATAAACTTGATATTGCAGGGCAGGGTATTGGTTTGCATCATCAGTTCAAATGCCTTTACATGCATGTAAAACTGGCCCTTATCATCGCAAGCTCCGCGGGCATATATTTTGCCATCGCGTACCGTCGGTTCAAAGGGTGGAGTTTTCCACAGATCCAGCGGATCGGCTGGTTGCACATCATAATGCCCATACACTAAAACCGTCGGTTTGGCGGGGTCTATCAATTTTTCGCTATAAACTATCGGGTAGCCTGCAGTTTTGCAAACCTCAACATTGTCGGCACCGGCATTACGTAGCTTTTCTGCCACATAATCGGCAGTTTTTAACACATCCGCCTTAAAGGCAGGGTCGGCACTAACAGATGGAAAACGAAGCAATTCAAACAGCTCATTCAGCATGCGCTCCTTATTTTGCTCAACATATTGTTTAATAGTTTGCATGGGCATTAAATTTGAGCAAATATAACAGGTATTTTACTAATTGTGGTGCAGGCGATAAATGCCGTAGTAAAAAGCCATAATGCTTTTATATCTTTGTATTTAACCCATTATTTATTATTGATTAAATGGATTATCGAAAGATAATTTACTGTTGTATTTTATTCTGCTTTGTTAATTTAACGGCATACGCGCAGCTACCCAGTTGCAGCGCGGCGGCTCGTTTTTATTCAAAGGACAGCATTAACGTGACCACATTTGGCGCCAGCACAGTTAATGGTGTAAATGGTCTTTCTTTCCAAAACTTTCTTAAAAATAATATACAATCGTGCTACACAGGCATTATAGTTACTGTAACAAAAGATGCGGTAGCGGGTGAAACGTCAACACAGGGTTTAAAACGATTCCCGGGGGCAATTGCGGGCAAAACAGGTTTCGTATTAATATTAATAGGAGCTAATGATGCTACCGCGCTGGCCGGTAAAACCATGAATATAAGGGAAACCGAGGCCAACATGCGTTACTATATTGAAACATCATTAAAAAATAACCTGATACCCATAATAGGTTCCATCCAGTTTTTTAACGATAAAAATAATCAGACCCTTAAAACCGCTAATTTATACGTAGGGCAGATCAATAGTATTTACAGAAGGTTAGCCAAAGAATATAAAGTTTATTTTGCAGATATAAACAGGGCATTGGGGCGCGACTTTACCTTATACCAGGATTTTGTGCATCCTAACGAGGCGGGATATAAATTAATGAGTTTTGTATGGTTTGATGCAATTAACCAGGCAATTGATGATAAATTATTGCTGATAGGCCTTAATCAAAATTATCCTAATCCTGCGTCTACACGTACGCGTATTGGATTCAGCTTATCGCAGGCGGGCCGGGTTGTGATCAACCTGTATAATATGCAAGGAAAGTTTGTGAAAAATATATTTGATGCTTACCAGAACGCAGGTTACCAGGAAACGGTTGCAGTTCTTAATGGGATAGATCCGGGGGTTTATATTTATAGTATGCAGGTGGGTGGGCAGGTACTCAGTAAAAAAATGATAATTATTCAAAGTTACTGATCAGTCGGCGGTAGCTAATACAGCTGGCGATGCAACTGTCGCAGTCTTTTCAGCAAGCATTGCTTTTTCCATTTTCACATCCGGTTTCTCGGTTTTACGGCTTATTGATAAAGCTGTTAATCCGGTAGAAAGTAATAGAACGGCTATGATAGATATTTTTTTCATGTTATGTAAGCTTTGCGATTAAAATCTGTCTGCAGTTCCCAGGTTGGGTTTGTCGGCATTTCTATCGGCAGTACCTAAATTTGGTTTATCAACATTTCTATCGGCAGTACCTAGGTTTGGTTTATCAGCATTTCTATCAGCAGTACCCAAGTTTGGTTTATCAGCAATTGTGGTTGCAAATGATGAAGAGATACCTGTTGTAAGTATGATGGCTGCTGCTATAATTAATTTTTTCATGATTGGTATAATTTGATGTTTGTCTTTAAATGGATGTATTTGTTTGATGGGATATTAAAATCTGTCAGCAGTACCTAAGTTTGGTTTATCAGCATTTCTATCAGCAGTACCTAAGTTTGGTTTATCAGCATTTCTATCGGCAGTACCCAGGTTTGGTTTATCAACGGTGTTATTTGCAAATGATGAAGTGATACCTGTGGTAAGTAAGATGGCTGCTACGATAATTAATTTTTTCATGGTTAGTATTATTAAATTGTTGTATGTGTTTGTTAATTAGTGATTTAGTTTATGTCGATTAAAACGAAATTAGTCTGCGGTTGCTAAAATATTGTGAACATTCACAGCCAGCAGTGCAGATTTAGCTGAACCAGGATCACATTTTTTGCAATCAGAGTTGTTAAACATCGTAAGTGAGCCTAGTGCAAATACGATAACAGCGGCCAGCGTAAATTTTTTCATTTTAATTAAGATTTTTTTAGTTATGACATTGATTTTATTGCGTACAACGACTTAGTCAGCAGTAGCTAAAATGTTTTTTGCAGAATAAGAACTTGCCGAAAAGTCGGTTGAGCTTGCAGAAACATTGTTGGTTTTTGAGCGTGATGACACAGTTCCTGCTAAAATTATTGCAACTGTCAAAATGATTAACTTTTTCATATGTCGTAATTATTTAAATTTTTAATATAATTAATATTTTATAAATTATCTGTGTTAATTATTAGTTAACGAATAGTTCAAATTTATCCGTCAGGTCTGTTTTGCTTTTCTAAAACCTATCCTGAAAAAATTGTTATTTTTTAATTTTTATTCAATACCGAGTTTTTTTGTCTTTTTTTAAGCTGTCATAGATATCTGGTTTTCAAATAGTTATCAGTCACAAATATATACAGGTTTTGTTAATTGCAAAGAAAAATGAAATATATTTTTTTAATACTCCTAATCATATTTTTTATTGAAACAGTGATATATTTAGGTAATATTTATAACTTTCACCATAATTAACCGTAAAGGTGCTTTAATGAAGAAAACTTACGCTTTCCTTGTTTTTATAATACTTACAACAACTGTATACGGGTATAATACTAAGGAAGTTACGCCAAAAGATACCGCCGAAGTTATTGCCCTAAATAAAAGCGCGTACGCCAATCGCTTTACAAAGCCCCGCGCAACTGTAGCTGAAGCTGAAAGAGCTCGTATAATAGCTGTGCAACTAAACTATACCGCCGGTATCGCAGAGTCTTATCGTATAAAGGGCATTGGCGAATACTATTTAAATAAACTTGACAGTGCCTACAATTCTTATTTTAGCGCATGGGATATGTTCAAGAAAATTAATGATGAACGCGGCATTGCCAAGGTATTGAATAATATAGGTAATCTTTATCAAACAGTTGATTACGTAAAAGCGATAGAATATTTTAACCAGGCGCAGGAAATTGCCGAGAAGTATGCAGATAAAAAACTGATAGCTTCTTTACAACTAAACATGGGTAATATTTATAACCGGACTAATAGCTATAATAAAGCTCTCTTATCTTACAATAAAAGTCACGACCTTTTTAAACAGCTCAAAGACTCTGTAAACCTTGTTCAGTGTCTTGAAAACCTGGGTGATATTTACTATAAACTACGTGATTACAAAAAAGCCGAAGAGTTATTGTTGCAGGCAAATAAAGACGCAAAACGTATGGACATGCATGCATCTATCGCGGCGATCAACATGACGCTTACTGATATTTACATTGCACAAAGCAAGTTTAGCGACGCTGAAAAATATATTACCGAAGGCGAAACTTATTCAATGCTAATTGACAGCGCTAAGAATAATAAGAATATTTATGAATATAAGCATTCGCGATATGAGTTGGAACGAAAACGGGGAGATTATGAAAAGGCACTTAATCAGCTAATTGAAATATACCAGCGGGATAGTCTTAGTTATAAAGCAGGAAATTCAACTCTGCTAACTTTACAGCAAAAGGAGCAGGACCGTGTAATTGATGCAGCACAGGCACAGGCTAATGAAGAAAAATCTCGCATAAAATTTTGGGCGGTTACATTAGTGGCTGCCCTTTTATTGATTGTAGTTGGTCTTTTAATAACAAACGTTAGGCGCAAAGCCGTTACCAATTTAAAACTACAGGAATTGAATGAAGAGGTATCCAGGCAAAAGGACAACCTTGACCGAATTAACCATCATTTGGAAGAAATAATTGACGAAAGAACCCAAGATCTGCAGGCAAAAAACAGAAAACTATCAGAGTACTCATCTTACCTGTCGCACCAAATACGCGGCCCTATTGCTACGCTTAAAGGGCTTATGAACCTGGAAAGTGAGTCGTTAGTTGATCAGGCTGAATGTATAAGCCTGATGGGTAAATGCGTATCAGAAATTGATGATAAGATAATTGAGATGAGTGATATGCTGCACGATCCGGAAGCGGAGGAATCCTAGCTATTAACAATAAATTAGGGCATGTGGGGGTGTATAGTTGCTGTCTCAATCCAACCGGCGTAAGCGCAGTACCACGATATCATATGTAAAATAAGGTCCCGCCTGTGGCGTCTGTAGCCGCGGGTTTCAAATGCTATTTTTTCCTCACCGGCCGTTACAAAAAACCTTACCTCGCCTTTACTCGGCGTAAATACCGAACGCAATAAATTTATTGCCTTAACCTTTAATTTTGAGTCAGCATCATGTATAATGTCCGCACTTGCTCCATCGCCCGCGTGTGTTGATATTAAATAGTTAGCCATGACCTCGCCGTATTTCAGATTTTACTTACAATTCCATATCAACTAGTAACGAGCCAAAACCAGGCCAAACCAATGTGGTTGCAAGACTGTACATTAATTCGTAAATCAATTTCGTTAATTCAGTTGGCAGCGCTAACTGTGCTTTGTTATGAAGTTACTTTACTATTGCGCAACTCTTCATACAATAAAATAACCTTGCGTTGCAGGTTTACTATTTCTGATTCGCGGTCGACCAATTTCTTTTGAATGATACTTAAATTTGAGGGCTGCTGCTCAATAGACTGCTCTGCCTCCAATGATAATATTTGCACTACATCCACCTCATAGATATTAGCTATCTGCTCAAGGCGCGAAAGATTAATATCAGTAACACCCGTTTCAATTTTAGAGAATGCAGGTATGGATATACCCAGTTTATTAGCCACATCTTCCTGGCTCCAGCCATTTTGATGGCGGAAAGCGCGAATGTTTTTGCCTACATTCTTGTTGTTTTTCTTTTTCAAATTTTCGTTCATGGTCATAATAGTTTAATTGTGAAAAATTTGGGGTTGCTATTACGAAACCAAAAGGCATGCCATGTTAATTATAAGGCATATTTAACTTAAGAAGCAAAAAAGTAGGTTTATGGGATGTGTTTTTGGGGAATTGCTTCCCCAAAAACAGGGTAAGCTTAATTATTGGTTACTATTGATAGCTTGGCAAATTTCAGTAACAATTGTTTTTGTCCAATCTCTTTAAAGAAAATAGTGGCCTTGATATCGGGTTTGTTGCCTTCCATACTTATCACCTTACCAAAGCCAAACCGCTCGTGCTCTACTTCCATGCCTACTTGCAGGTTGGATGTGTCGGACGGTTTAAAATTAGCCGAGGGTACATGTGCCTTTGCTAATATGGACGTGGTTTTTATGGGTGCACTTGCAGTGGTTTTAGGCTTGGGTTTGGAAAAACTATCGCTGCGGCCCCAGGCGGTACGCTCATCATCGTAAGATGTGTTGCTGCCAGCAGCCGGTTTGGCGGTAAAGTCTAACTCAAGGTACTGTGCGTCTATTTCGTCCAAAAAGCGGCTCGGTTCGCAGCTTATCAATGTGCCGAATTTAAAGCGGGACGTGGCATAGCTTAATGATAACTTGCTTTCTGCCCGGGTAATGGCCACGTAAAAAAGCCGGCGTTCTTCTTCAAGGTCGCTGCGCGAGTTAAGCGCCATTTGCGAAGGGAAAAGATTTTCCTCCAAACCAACAACGTACACCTGCGGAAACTCCAGACCTTTTGAGGAGTGTATTGTCATGAGGGATACTGTGTCGGCATCCTTGTTTTTATCGTTATCATCATTGGTAAGCAAAGCAATATCCTGCATAAAAACGTCCAAGCCTTTTTCTTCAAGGTCCTCGCGTTCGCTAAACTCTTTAATACCATTCAGTAATTCTTGAATATTCTCATAACGGTTAAGGCCCTCAACAGATTTATCCTCGTAAAGATCCTTAAGCAAGCCTGAGTGCTGTGCAATATACAAAGCCGCCTCATAAGCCGTCTGCGTTTTGGTAAGCACCTGGAAGCTCTGTATCATGGTTGCGAAAGCCATCAGTTGTGCCGGCGCTTTTTCAAGGTAACGTGGCGCCTCTAGTATGATTTCAAACGGACTAAGCTGGAATTTGTCGGCTGCTACAATTATCCTGTCAACGGTAGTATCGCCGATACCGCGTTTAGGGTAGTTAATAACCCGCTTAAGCGCTTCTTCATCGTTAGGGTTAAAAGTAAGCCTGAAGTAGGCTATCAGATCCTTTATTTCTTTACGTTGATAGAAGGAGAGGCCTCCATAAATTTTGTAAGGAATACCCAGCTTACGCAAAGCTTCCTCCATAGAGCGTGATTGCGCGTTGGTGCGGTACAGGATGGCAAAATCATGCCATTTAAGGCCCTTGGTGCTACGTTCCTGCATAATGCCGTCCGCAACTATCTTACCCTCTTCGTTATCGCTAAAGGCACGCATAACCTTTATACGGTCACCGGCTTCTTTTTCAGAAAAAACGTTCTTTTTAAGCTGCTCTTTGTTGTTGGCAATAATACTGTTGGCAACATTTACAATATTTTGGGTAGAGCGATAATTCTGCTCCAGCTTAAATATTTTCAGATCCGGGTAATCTTTCTCAAAGTTGAGTATGTTCTGGATGTTGGCACCACGGAAGGCGTAGATACTTTGCGCGTCATCACCCACCACACAGATATTCTCGTTAACCGCAGCCAGTTTCTTTACTATCAGGTATTGCGAAAAGTTGGTATCCTGATACTCATCAACCATTAAAAATTTAAACTTGTGCTGGTACTTGTTTAGCACATCAGGGTAAAGCTTTAAAAGCTCGTTGGTTTTAAAAAGCAGATCATCAAAATCCATGGCGCCGGCGCGGAAGCAGCGGTTTACATAGGTTTCGTATATCTTACCCAGCATTCCCCGGCCGCTTGCAAAGTCGTCGGCTTGTATCTGCTCATTATTTTGATACTCCTGCCATGATACCAGGTTGTTTTTTGCAGCAGAGACACGGTTCAGTACAAAGTTTACACTGTACAGCTTGTCGTCAAGGTTCATTTCTTTTAAAACGGCCCTGTAAACGCTTTTGCTGTCGTCGGTATCGTATATGGTAAAGTTGTTGGGGTAGCCGATCTTGTCGGCCTCAACACGCAGTAATTTGGCAAAAACAGAGTGGAAGGTACCCATCCAGATGTTCTTGGCCTCGGGGCCTACCAGGTGTGTTATACGCTCGCGCATTTCACGTGCGGCTTTGTTGGTAAAGGTAAGTACCAGTATATTAAACGGATCGACCCCGTTGGCAATAAGGTGCGCCACCCTGTAAGTTATAACCCTTGTTTTACCCGAACCTGCACCGGCAATTATCATTACCGGCCCGCGTATTTGCTGCACGGCCGCCCGCTGTTCGGTATTCAATCCCGCTAAGTAATCCAATTCTTTCTCCCTGTTTTATAAGGCAGCTAAATTAGTAATTAGTGAGTAGAGATTAAGCATTAGTTGTTAAAGATTAAGGTCGGAAAAATGCGAATTTAGATGGGCCGACAAAAACGAGGTGTTGCAGAAAAATATACAACACTTTGCAACACTTGCAACGGCGTTTTTTGTATCTGATTTATAATTAGATTTTTATAAAATTTAAATGTGTAAACATGCAACACTTTGCAACACCAATATATTCACGTTTTATAATACTATGTTCACTTATTTAATTATAAAATTCTGTAAACGAACAATTTATAACCTGTAAATGTAATTAGACTTTTCGCAAGGTCTTGCAACACTTTTTCGTGTGAACGACTTTAAATCCGCGCAATGACAACTATAGTAGTTCTTCACTATGAGCCATGAACTACCAACCATGAACTAATCTTACATTCCCCCGTAATCACTCGTTTTATCCCTCCAAACCGAGTGCGGGTGAATGCCTGCATAAACAACACCATTCTGACTAACATACTCAATCCACAACGAAGGCCCATCCAAACGCATATAATCATTACGGGTTATAAACTCGTTAGTTCCGGTGAATGACAGGTAGGTATTATCCAACTCTTTAGTATATTTTTTCAGGTAAGCCGCCGCCTCTTTTTCGCCAATATCATCGGTGTAGGTATTAATGGCAGCTATCACCAGCTTTTTTTGTGCAGATGTTAAGGTGCTGCATTTTATACCCAATGGTGTAGCGGGAAACTGCCCGTCTTTATTGGGGCCGAGTACTATATCTCTAAAGGTGTTGGTTAACCTTGCGGCTTGCTGCTGCTCTGGTGTAAGCGAGGCTAATATTGCGGCAAAGGCGGCATGCTCCTGCACCATAGGCTCGTTACTGCGGCCATTTTGCTCAAACTTGCCAAAGGGCTCGGCACCGCGGAAGGATGGCGTAGCGCCTATTAAGGCACCATCTTTATAGGTATTGGCAAAAGCAGTGTGGTGACCGCCGTACTGGATTTCAAACGTACCGCTTGCAGATGGTGTACCTAAAAATGCCATATAATAATTGCCTGATCCGTAATCACTCGACTTTTTAATAGCCAGGTAGTCATCGGCATTGCGTAATTGTACCATTTCATCATAACCCTCGTTAGCGCCTGTACCCGATACTTCTTTTAGCAGCGCCATGGCGGCCTGCAATTGCTCGGGTGTTAAATCGCCAAACTTAATACCAATGCGCTTGGCAGTAGGGAAGGTAGCCGGCAGGTTACTCCATTTCTGCGCATCAGCTTTTGAGTAGGGTAGTTGCAACTTAGCCAACTGCTCAGCGTTAAGCATTGCTTTAAAATTTTCGGCCAGGCAAGCCACTTTTGCAATGCCTTTTGCTTTGGCACAATCCGGAGCGATAACAGCAACAGGTGCCGCGCTTTGATAAGTATTATTGGGCTTACCCGGCAGCATAAAAAAACCTGCGGCCAATATAGAAGCCACACTTAAAAAAAGTATATTATTTGCTGCGGGATTTAACCGCGCGGTAACAGATGATGCCATAAAAGGTATTTAATTGGTTTACAGAGAGTAAATATAGTTTTTTTATTACTTGTCAACCGGCTCGGCACGGTTTAATTTGATGCTGAACAGGCAGGCAGCTATAGCTAATAAAATTATTAGTCGCGGAGCGTAGGGCGTAAGGTCATTTATGGCGACGGTCACCATGTTGGAATTGCCGCTTACCCGCTCCGCGATCCAGCCTAAAGCGGCAACCGCCGCGAATAGGGCAGCAGGCACGCTTACCCATTTATAAAAGTTGGTTCTGCTTAACAATATCAGCCAGGGCGCAATTATCAGGATAATAAAAAGCTGCATCAGCTCAATGCCCAAATTGAATCCGAGAATACTTAGCGCCAGCGTGCTTACATTCAGGTCAAGCCCCGCTAAAACGGACGCGAAAGCCATACCGTGGATCAATCCAAAACCCGCCGCTATATAAACTTCCCTGCCCGGAAACAATGGACGGACGGCATGCGCAGCGGATACCAATATGGAACAAGCGATCAATATCTCAATCGGTTGAGAAGGTACCGTCAACCATCCCGAAGCGCATAAAAGCAGCGTAATGGAATGCCCGATAGTAAAAGCAGTAACTATTTTTACCAGGTTTTTAAGACTGTATTTAAGGCCGCCAAAGCCTCCCCACTTTTTATTTTGGGCGATGAGCATAGCGGGCAGTAAAAGCACGATCAAAAACAGCAGATGGTCTGTGCCCTCTTTTATATGCTGCATGCCTAAGTTTAACATGCTGGTGAAGCCTTTCCATGCGCTGCCTTTTTCAAGGGAGATGGCTAAGGGATATATTTTACCACTGGGTACATCCAGCTTAATAGTACCTATTACACGCGCAGCGCTTTCTTCGTTTATGCCGTTGTACCAATCCTGTTGTAGCAGTACCAAGACTTCATGTGTTACAACCTGGTGCAGAATAACGTCATAAGCGAAAGTGAACTTGCGGAGATCGATGGGCTCGGCTGGTTTCAATTCAAAGGTTAGCTCTACCTGCTGATATTTACCCACAGCATCATCATGCGTGGTCGTAACTTTAACGGATGTTATAGTGGTGCGCCAGTTATTTCCGCCTGTATAGGCCTTAATGTGTTGTGCAAAGTAGAGCCTAAAAAATGGGTCAGTAGTGATATTGCTAATGGGGTGATCAATGGCACTTTCCAATTCGGGCAGGGGCATTTTCGCCTCGCCTTTAATATAACCATCCATAACGGATAGCTTAACTACTGATGCCGGCATAGGATGCGCCGACGCTATCGCGACAGCAAATAATAAAAGTAAGCTAAGAATATATTTGGGCATTAATAATAATTGGCGTTTGGAAGGTAAACAAAAGCCGCATAAAAGCAATGCTAATTAATGGAGGAGTGGTTGGTAATGCCTCAATAAAATGGTTGTTTACACCTTAGCGCCTAAAACCAACCGCCAGGCAAACCGCGTTAGCTTATTAAAGCCACCCCATTCATTCACAAATTCAATAATATCGTCAAGGCATTTATCGGCAAATTTTTGCTTAAAGTTTTTGCGGGCGATTTGATAAACGGCATCAGGATCTTCCATACCAATGCGCTCATATATTTCGCGCTTAACATACATGGTGCGCACAAATAATATGTTGAACAGAATTACATAGCTGTACAATGTTCGCTTTATATCTCCTGCTTTGGCCGCATAATCGTTTAGCAGGCTTTTTGTGAAAAGAATATGTCGCCCTTCTTCAATATTATGCAGATCAAACATCTTCTTTATCACCGGGTAAATATCGGGTGCCCTGCGGGCATAATTACCGTAAACATCTGTAACCAATTCAACGGAGACACTTCCCATAAAAAGGTAATCGGCCGGGAGATATTTATTACTGAAATTGCCAAAGAATTTATGTAGCCGGCTTTGCGGCAGGGGTTTCCCGCCCAATTTGGCAATAGCCTGTGCAAACATTTCCTGGTGACGCAGCTCCTCAATCATTTCCCGTATCAAAAACTGATGCTCAACACTATCAGTTGGTAAAGTAAGCATGTGGCGCGTCATAAACAGACAAAACAACAGCTCGCCCCATGCGTACGAGGCAATTACTTGCACCAACTCGTGCCGGCCCAGCTCGGTTTTTTGTGTGGGAGTAAGGGTTTGGTAGATATCTAATCCTTGTAAAGAGGTAAGCAGCTCCGGCAGAAAAATATCCTCAGGCTCCGGCTCCAGTTGCCAGGGGATGTATGTTTCCGGCATCAGCGGTCGCTCCCTGCTGATCTTTATTAACCGCTCTATCTCCTTTACATTCATTAAATTATATACGTTTAAAATTGAGAAACGTTTACGAATTCAGAATTTTACCAATACGCCACACCAACTACCGCGGCTACTATTGCGAAGTTTGCTGAGAGACCGATTAAATGTACTTTTTTTGGTTTACCTAAAACCGCGTCAATAATCAATAGAACGATTCCCGCCAGGCATACCATTAGTGAGATAACAAACGACGCAGGGGGCGTGTGAGAGTTAGCGTAACCCGGGTTGATTACCCAATATATGGATGTCAAAAATCCAAGGCCATAAAAAGTATAGTAGATTTGTTCGCGCAAACTCATTCGGCTCTCCATTGAAAACCCCGTTTTTTATTTAACCCGCGTATACCAAAAATCATATTTTTCAGGTTTGCCTTTATACATACCATCTATCCAGGCATGCAAATAGTTTGGTTTTACAAAATGATAGACCACCCGTTGTGGGAAATCGTGCTTCGGGTCTTCAAAAATAAATTGGTTGTTTTTTGCTGATGTTAGCTTAAACGAATTTTTATCGCCGCTTTTTGCACCTGTAACGTTGTAGGATATATTGCCTGCTTTGTTAATCAACCTTACGCGTTCAAGCATGGTTGTATCTTTTCCTTTTATATCAAACGCGATGGATGACAGCTCGTTATTATTAACTTTTATCCATTTTTCGCAACTGTAACCATTAGAGTTTTTCATTTTCCAGGTGCCGCCTACTAGCTTATAAAGCGCACTAAAATTATCCGCGCTTATAAAACTGCAAAAAAGTAGGAGCGTGGCCGGTAAATATTTTTTCATGTTTAAATGTACAAACAATAACCTATTGATGGTGTTGCTTTTTATAACCAACAACAAAATTATGTTCAGTAACTCAAAAGCGTTCAGCAGCTTTTCTGTTGATGATATCCAGAAAGCCAGGAAATTTTACGAAGAAGTATTGGGTTTACAAACCGAGACCCCGATGGATATGCTCGCCATAAAAACCAGCGGCAATAATGATATTTTTATCTACGGCAAGCCCAATCACCAACCTGCCACGTTTACGGTGCTCAACTTCCCGGTTGATGATATTAACAAAGCAGTTGATGAATTAACGGCCAAAGGCGTAAAATTTGAACAATACCACAACGAATACATAAATACCGACGAAAAAGGCATAGCGCACGGCGAGCCTACAGTGGCCTGGTTTAAAGATCCCGCAGGTAATATTCTTTCGGTAATTGAGGAGCACTAGCCATTTAATGCCCAATATTAAGGCGTTTTACCAGTCCGCCTCGTACTTCTGATACGGAGTGGGTGGTGATGAACGCGTTGGGGTCTATTTGTTGTACACGTGTAACCAAACGCTGCACATCAAGGCGGGTTATTACGGTAAACAGTATGTCTATGTCTTTATCCTCAAACGTGGTTTTGCCAAACCCCCGCTCGCCTTTATAAACAGTAACACCCCTGTGCAAGTGGCGCATAATAACATTTTTTATCAGCTCACTTTTGGGTGATATGATAGTTACTGCGGTAAACTCGTCAAAACCCTGAATAATATAATTAATAGTTTGCGAAGCCGCGAGGTAGGTTAAAATAGAGTATAATGCTGATTCGACGCCTAAAAAGAAAGCCGCAACACCGAATATCACAATATTGATAACTAAAATGATCTGGCCGATAGACAGGAACGACTTAGGGTTTATATAAACAGCCAGTAGTTCGGTGCCATCAATAACACAGCCGCCGCGCATAGCCAGGCCTATACCCATCCCCAAAAAAAAGCCGCCAAATACAGCGGTAAGCAGTTTATCATTGGTTACATCCTTAAATTCTACAAAGTAGATTACCAGGGCCAGTAAAATAATTGCCACCAATGTTTTTATGGCGAAAACTTTATCTACACGCTTATAACCGAGCCAGATAAAAGGGATGTTTATGATAAAAAGCAAAATAGAAACCGGCCAATCAGTTAGCGAGCTTATCAGCAGCGAAATACCTGTTACACCCCCGTCAATAAAATGATTAGGAATTAAAAACCCTTTTAAACCAAAGGCGGCAGACATAATGCCCGCTATTATCATTACTATTCGTCCGGCTTCTCTTCGTGGGCTTATTTTTCTCGTCATAGTAGATAGTTATTCTTGAAGTCCCTGAAAAATAGCAAAAATCCGTGAGAGATAGCGTTTCAACCTGTAAAATAGTCTTCTAATTTCGCGGATGATGCTGAATAATAGTGCTTTTTAAATACTCACGGTCAAGGTGGGTATAGATCTCGGTAGTAGTAATACTTTCATGACCAAGCATTTCCTGCACAGCCCGCAGATCAGCTCCGCCCTCAACCAAGTGTGTGGCAAATGAGTGCCGGAATGTATGCGGACTTATACTCTTTTTAAGGCCTATCACCCCGGCCAATTCCTTTATAATCATGAAGATATATACTCTGCTAAGCCTTGCGCCCCGCCGGTTTAAAAAAACCAGGTCTTCTTCACCTTTTTTAATAGAAATGTGTACCCTTACTTCGTCAATCCAAATTTTAAGCGCTTTTATAGCTTCGCCACCAATTGGGACTAAACGCTCTTTGCTGCCTTTGCCGGTTACTTTTATAAATTCGATATCAAGGTATAAATTGGATAATTTGAGTTCCGTTAATTCGGACACACGCAGACCACAGCCATATAAAACTTCCATTATCGCCTTGTTTCGGGCACCTTCCGGTTTAGAAAGATCAATTGCGGCTATTAGTTTGTTGATATCGTTATAGCTGAGCGTGTCGGGCAGTTTACGCTGAATTTTAGGCGATTCAAGTAATTCTGAAGGATCGCTAACGATAAGATCTTCAGTCAGCAGGTATTTGTAAAATGCTTTAACGCCCGACAAGATGCGCGCCTGAGAGGAAGGAAGTACACCCAACTCATTAATAAAACCAATAAACCGGCGGAGATCGGAAAGGGTTATTTGCTCAGGTTTTAAAGGCGTTACCTCGGTTTGCGAAAACTGAAACAGCTTTTCAATATCGCGACTGTAGGCTGCTACCGAGTTAGGAGACAGCGACCGCTCTAACTTCATATACACTTTAAATCCCTTTATTGCCGATGGCCAATCCAATTGATTTTAGTTTTGAATGATTTATATTTAAGTTTGAGCAAATGAATATACAAATTATAAACGGCCCAAATTTAAACTTGTTAGGCGTTCGCGAGAAATCTATCTACGGCGATACCGGCTTTGAAGCATATTTAACAGAATTGCAACAACGTTTTCCGGATGTAACCATCAGCTACTATCAAAGCAATGTTGAAGGCGAGATCATTAATAAACTGCATGAGGTTGGTTTTAGTTTTGATGGTATCATTCTTAACGCAGCAGGTTACACCCACACATCTGTTGCGCTTGCCGATGCTATTGCCGCCATAAATACACCAGTGATAGAGGTACATATATCCAATGTACACAAGCGTGAAGAATTTAGGCACCATTCTTATATTTCAGCCAACTGCAAAGGCATTATTGTTGGTTTTGGACTTGACGGGTACCGTTTGGCAATTGAAAATTTTATTGGCTAATTAAAATCTTTCCTTATCGAGGCAGTAAAACCGGTGGCATTTCTTAACAAAGAACTCCCAAACTATACTGCCGCGGTACATGCCGGTAAGTTTTGTGGGTAGGTGACCCCGGTGATGTTCTTTCTCAGATTTGAAGATATTTCTCGCGAAATTTTGATGTGCTTTGCTCACCGCCCAGGCATCTTTGCGTTTGCCTTCGCTTAAAAATCGGAGCAGCGCTGTCAGATCCAGAAAGAAGCGAGTAATAATTATACTGGCACCTCGCCAAAATGGGTAGTTCTTTTTTAATAACAAAAGATTATTGCGAAAGTTGAGATAGGTTTTATATGGATTTTCGGTGTTTAAGGTACCTCCGCCTAAATGGTAAACGTAAGAATCTGCGCAATACATAATTTTATAACCCCGGTTTTTTAATCGCCAGCACAGATCAATCTCTTCCATGTGGGCAAAAAAGCGGTCGTCAAAACCTCCGGCTTCATCCCAGCATTTCTTTTTAATGAACATAGCCGCACCCGATGCCCAGAAAACTTCGCGCGAAGTGTTGTATTGCCCGTTATCCTTTTCTATCTCATAAAACATGCGCCCCTGGCAAAAGGGGTAACCAAAGCTGTCTATAAAACCGCCTGCCGCGCCTGCATGCTCAAAGTGATCCTTGCTGTTAAAATCCAGTATTTTGGGAGCGGCAACCGCTATCTGCGGGTCGCTTTCCATTAGCGCAATAACAGGTTCAATCCAGCCGGGATGCACCTCTACATCTGAGTTTAAAAGAATATAATAATCTGCCTCAACTTGTGCTAATATCCGATTATAGCCCCCTGTAAAGCCGTAGTTTTCGTTATTGCGAATGATGCGGATAGACGGATACATCCCCGCAATAAACGTAAGGGAATCATCAGTTGAAGCATTGTCGCCCACCACAATTTCCAGATTTGGGTAGGAGGAGGTAAGTACAGATGGCAAAAAACTGCGCAGGTGATCAACACCGTTCCAGTTTAGTATAACTATGGCAACTTTTGGTTTATCGTTCATTTAATTATTGTCTTCCGGCTTAAATTTCCATCTGCGGTGCGACCATAGCCAGTATTGCGGCTCGCGCCTTATCATCATCTCAAGATACTTAACGTGTGCCTCTGTAATTTCATATGGCGCGCTGTTTTTTGACTCCTCAACCAAAGGGACGATCGTATAGGTGTAGTAACCCCGTTTAACCCGCTTCATATCGTAAAATATAACAGCTGAATCTATCAGCTTTGCAATTTTTTCTATCCCCAAAAAAACAGCCGTTGGTTGGTTTAAGAAGGTTGTGAAATAATTGGCTTCGGCCTGAACCGGTGTTTGGTCGCCGGCAAAAACGGTTACGGTAAACTCATTTCGGTGCGCTACCATGGTACGCATGGTTTGTTTCATGGCGACGGCTATACCGCCAAACCTGGAACGTACTTTAATAAAAAAACCATCAAATGATTTACTGCTGAGCGGCTTATAAATAAAAAACAAGCGCGAATCAACACTAAACTCCAGTCCCGCCCATTCCCAGTTGCAATAGTGCCCGGCTACAGCGGTAATGCTTTTATTCTCTTGGGTATAGCGTTCAATAATTTCGGGGTTGGTCAATACTACCCTGCGCTGCAACTCTTCTTTTGATATACTGATCATCTTAATAGTTTCAACAATCAGGTCGGCTAGATATTTGAAGTAATTTTTTTCGATCAGTTTGCGTTCGCCTTCGGTTTTTTCGGGAAATGAATTACGCAGGTTTTCCTGTACAACCTTGCGCCGGTAGCCTATAATGTGATACAGAACAACAAACAACAAATCGGATATCAGGTATAGCAGCCAAAATGGAAGTAAGGAGATGAGGTATAAAAAGAGTAGTGATAGCCTCGAAAGCCCTTTATTTATCATTATTTTCGCCGGTTGTATCTGCAAACATAATTGATATGATTGAAAAAGGCGCTCTACTGCCCATGTTTTATCTGCCGCCCGTGGCCTGGTTTTCAAAGTTTAAAACTTATCAACCTGATATTCTGATAGAAGCTGAGGAGCATTTTCCTAAACAAACCTACCGTAACCGTGCTAATATTTATTCTCCCGATGGCGTTCTTTCGCTGGTGGTGCCTGTAGTAAAAGGCTCTAAAGTTCATACTAAAGTTAAGGATGTAAGGATAAGTTATGATTTTAGGTGGCAGCGTTTGCATTGGATGAGTTTAGAGGCCTGCTACCGCCGCTCAGCTTATTTTGAATATTATGAAGATGCCTTTGCACCCTTCTATCAAAAACAGTTCGATTTTCTTTTTGATTTTAATGAGCAGCTTTTACAACTGCTGTTAAAGTCTATAAAAATATCGGCTCCGCTGCCAAAAACGGAAACCTATGAGCCGGTGTATGCAACGGATATTGTTGATCTGCGTAAGGATATCAGTTCTAAAAAAGACTATGATATGGAACAAAAGCCCTATTTTCAGGTTTTTGAAGAGCGGCACGGGTTTGTTAAAAATCTGAGCATCGTCGATCTTCTTTTTAATCAAGGTCCGCACGCTATAAATTACTTGTAAATGAAGGGTACCATCAAAAAAATACAACGCAAAAGTCCTTATCGTACAGTAGGGTTGATGCCTGGTACTCTAAGTATAGATGCGAAAGCTTTAAAACCTAAAATTGAGCTATTTTCTTACAATAAAGATGGACTTACTTCCTCGCAGGTTAAAGATATTGAGGAGACATTTAAGGAGATAAAAAAACAAAAGGGGCTAACCCATTGGATACAGATAAGCGGCATAGGCGATGCCGGATTGCTTGAATGGCTGGGAACAAATTTGAATATCAACCCACTGGTTTTAGAGGATATAGTAAATACCCACCAGCGGCCTAAGTTTGATGAGTACGATGATTATGTTTTCATGGTAAGCCGCGTTATCTATTTTTCAGACGAAGGCGAACTGATGAATGAGCAGTTCTCCGCTATAATAAAAGATAATCTGCTTATCACCTTTCAGGAGACACATGTGGAGTGTTTTGAGGGCGTTAAAACACGCCTTGAGGGTGGTAAAGGCTTAATACGCACGGCCGGCCCGGGATATATGAGCTATGCGCTTACTGATACTATACTTGATATATATT
>CBFGNU010000043.1:0-18652 GCA_965650195.1 uncultured Mucilaginibacter sp.
GAAAGGAAAACCAACGTTTTGGCGGCGTTTGAATCTTTGCGTACAGCGGAGCATTTTAATTTAAAAAAGAAAGATTTAACATTTTACATTTCAAAATAAGATGCCTATGAAGAAAGTATGACCTAAAAAAAACGGGACAACCTAATGGTTAGTCCCGCTCCAATAAGATGACCAATTATTAGTAACAGCAGATGTTGTTGGCACGGCTACCTGTTGTTATTTCACCTTAATTCCTAAAGTTATGAAAATATTTATGCACTCGCGGAGTGTATCGGAAAAATTTTATCTATTTAAGCGTCTGTTAATAATGAAACTGACACTATTTTTTATATTGATTTTTAACATCGGGGCGTTTGCAAATGTTTTTTCGCAAACCACAATTTCCCTTAATTTAAAGGATGCCGATCTGGACAAAGTGATTGAAACTATCCAAAATAAAAGTAGTTATCGGTTTGTTTATAGCAACTCAAAAACGCTTACAGACAAAAAGATATCTATAAAGGCGGATAACGCGAACCTTACTGACGTGCTTAACAAAGTATTTAGCGAAATGGGCCTCGTTTACAAGGAAATTGACAATCAACTGGTATCAATTGCCCGGGCGGATGACATGGCAGCTTACAATGCGGGCCCCCAGCAAGGTTTTAGGGTATCCGGTCAAGTTACTGACGAGGGTACGGGCGAAACCCTTATTGGTGCGACTGTTAAGGTAAAAGGCACCACCAATGCTGTTGCGGTTGACATTAATGGTAGATTTACATTGGATGTGCCAAATGCCAATTCAATTTTAGTGGTGCAATTTATTGGTTATACCGACCAGGAAGTGCCGATAGAGGGCAAAAAAGTGCTTGACGTTAAGTTGGCAAAAGTAACGCGTAACTTGGATGAAGTTGTTGTTACAGGCTTTGGTTTAGGCCAAAGGAAGGCTACACTTTCCGGGGCTGTTTCACAAATTAGCGGCGAAGAACTATCACACTCAAAGGCAACTTCAGCTTCAGGTGCATTGATAGGTAAAGTGGGTGGGGTTAACTTTAGGCAAACTACCGGCAGGCCGGGAGCAACACCAACAATTCGTGTACGTAACTTTGGCGGCGATCCTCTTATTGTTATTGATGGTACAAGGCGTAACATGGATGCCTTTAACGCCCTTGACTATAATGATATTGAATCAGTAAACATTCTAAAAGACGGCTCGGCTGCTATTTACGGTTTCGACGCAGAAAACGGTGTAATAGTTGTAGTAACTAAAAAAGGTAAACGCGGCCAAAAGCCAACTTTCGGTTTTGATACTTATTATGGTACCCAAGCTTATACTAATTTTGCTAAGCCGGGCGATGTAAAAAGTTATATCAAAGGTATAGTACAAACCGAAACTTATGGTGACGGCAGACAAAGTGTTCCCAGTAGAACTATAACCCCGGAAATCTATCAGAAATTTATGAATGGCGATCCGGGTTATGAAGGATTTGACTGGTATAAATATATATATAAAAGTGCGCCACAATACTCAGCAAAACTCTCTGTTTCTGGTGGAACAGAAAACTCAGACTATTATATTAGCGGATCTACCTTATCTCAAGGTGTAGCCTTGCGCGACTTTGGTGATGGTTTTAAACGCCAAAATATACAAGCCAATTTTAATGCTAATATTAGCAAGCGTATTAGATTTGGTATGCAAATGAACGGATACTGGTCAAAACAATCAAATACCAATGTTCCGGGCGATGATTTTGGCTGGCAGGCCGAAGCGCCATATCGTAATTTACCGGTACTACCGGGGTCAGGTTCGCCGTATTCTAATCCGGTATCAGGTCCGTACGCTAATGGTAACCCTTTGTACCCTGCAGTTACATCTCCTTCTGATTTCGGATACAGCTATGGTTTAGTAAATCCTGAATTGCAAGGAGTAGAATCAACCACCAGGAGAAATGTTTCAATAAACGGTAACTTAGAAGTAGACATTGTTACCGGCTTAAAGGCACGTATGCAGGCCAACTACTCATTCCTGAATGATCAGTTCGATTCGCGCCGTTTATCACCTCAATTATACGCATATAATGCTGCAACAGGTAACTATGATGCAGATCCATATTCTGCACAACGTAATGTTCAGCATACTTATTCAAATACTGACAACACTTCGCTTATATTTCAGTTGGAGTATCAAAAGTCAATAGGTAAACACAATTTCAAAGCAACTGCCAGTCAAAGTTTCGAGCAGAGATATGCGCCGTCTATATCGATAACCGGTACACCTCCGGCTAATAATATCGCTTATATACCAAATACACTTACCTATCTTACAGCTTTTAATGATAACATTAGTAACTATGCACCACGTCAGGGTTATATAGTAAATGCAAATTATGACTTTGCAGGAAAATATATTATTGAGGGTCATGGACGTTATGATGGGTCATCTGACTATAGACCAGAGAAAAGATGGGGATTCTTCCCGGGCGGGTCAGTAGCTTATCGTATCTCTCAGGAAGATTTCTGGAAACAAAGCGCAGTACTAAGCATCTTTAACGATTTTAAGATCAGGGCATCATATGGTATTATACCTTTCAATACCGGAGAAAACTGGTTAACGGGTTATAATTATTCTCAAGGCTCAGCAATACTAAACGGTGCTCAGGTTACCGGTGCACAGGTAAGAGGACCCGGATCTACTGCGCTAACCTGGGGAAAAACCTACAATAGTGATATCGGTATTGACATGAGCTTGTTAAATAGCCGGTTAAGTATTACTCTAGATTATTTTAATAAAACCCGTACAGGTATTCCCGGAAACCGAGGCGTAACTTTACCTGCTTTAGTGGGTTTTCAGGCGGGTGACGAAAACATAAATACAGATAAAAATCGCGGTGTTGACGGTAACATTTCATGGCGTGACCGTATAGGCGACCTAAGTTATGGCTTTAACGGTAGCTTTAGCTATGGCAGAAGTATAACAGGTTTCCGTTACGGAGATCTTTATTCCAGTGACTATAGCAGATTTCGCGGTAATGCCGTAGACAGATTAGGTGGTGGACCATTTCAATTCACAACTACCGGACAATTTCAAAGCTGGGAACAAATACAGAACTACGGTATTGACCAGGATGGCAAAGGTAACGTTACCCTGCGCCCCGGCGATTTTATATTCAAAGATACAAATGGTGATGGTGTGATAAACTCCCTTGACCAGGAAAGAGTGACCTATCAAGTAAATGGTGGTCAAAACGGTCAGGGTGTGCCAATATTTGGTTTTGGCTTTGGTTTTAACGCGGCCTATAAAGGGTTTGACTTTAGGGTTGATTTTACAGGTGGTTCATTGTTTACGTTTCAACAATCGTCTTCGGGTTTTAGCAGTGCTAATGGCGCCTATTTGCGCGAGTGGTTACCAGGCAGAAACACATCACAGTATTTATTTGATAACTCAAGCTATTATTCTGACCCATTTGACAGAAACAGCACTATTATAGTAGGTAAGTACCCGTTGCTTTTACAAACAAATCCTGCACCTAATACAAATTTTGATCACAACGGATATCAAACCAACATAACCTATGTTAAAGTACGTAATATAGAAATAGGTTACACCATACCATACGCTGTTTTAAAACCTTTGGGTATATCTAACTTAAAGGTATATGTAACAGGCCAAAACTTGTTCAGTTTTTCAAATATGCCTGGCAAATTTGATCCTGAACTTTCAAATGGCAGCGGTGGCGGATTGCCTAACCCAAGGGTTTTAACCGCAGGCGTTAACGTTAAATTCTAAAATATAAGAACCATGAAAAAGAAATTTTTATACAGTCTATTTGCACTCTTTTTAATAAACACCATGTTTATTGGATGTAAAAGAGACCTAACGGTTGTTCCGAACAGCCTGCAAACAGCAGATGATGTTTTTACAGATAAGAACCTGATCACCGCAGTGTTGGCACGCTTCTATTCGCAAGTTAACCAGGTAACTAACCCTCCTGGTAATCCCCCCAATTTTACTCCCGGAGGTGCTGCCTGGGGCGCAAGTAACGCTACTGATGATAGTTTTCAACAGGATCCTGATGATGCTGTCAATAATAGGGGCGGAGCGTCTGCTCAGCAAGTTGCCTTCACCAAAGACAGGTACAGGGCCTTTGATTATGGCCTTATACGCAGAATAAACCAATTTTTAATTGGCATACGGTCTGAAGCTGCAAAAAAAGCGATGACCCCGTTTGAGAATGCGTCCTTTGAAGGACAAGCTATGTTTTTACGTGCCTGGACTTTTTTCCACATGGTAAAAACTTTGGGTGGTTTGACCATTGTAGGTGACGAGGTATTTGAATTTGCGGGCGGCACAGATGCAACGCCACTGCAAAAACCACGCGACTCAGAAGAAAAATGTTATGATTACATCCTGGATCAGTGCGACAAAGCAGCTGCAAAGTTGACCAATGGCGGGATAGCAACTATTCCGGCCGGACAAAATGCTAACGCTGCTTTGGCTAACAGGTGGGCATGTAAAATGCTTAAAGCGCGTGCTGCTTTAACTGCGGCTTCAATTGCCAAATGGAATAACGGCAACGTTAATCTTAACAAAACGGATAAATTGGGCGTTCAAACCCATGGTATACCTGCAGCTAAAGCTGATGCTTATTACAAGGCGGCTTTCGACGCTGCTAAAGAAGTTATTGACGGTGGTGCTTACTCAATAATGAAAGGGACCGATCTGGCATCAGCACAACAGGCATTTCAAAACGCGATAAATATAAAAGCCGGTAATACCGAAGTAATATGGACAGCAGATCGTCTATTGCCTAACGTAAATACCACATGGACCAGGGTTGTTGGCCCTGTAACCCATACAGAAGAAGCTTTAGGTAATCAATTGGGTGCAGGTGCTGAGTTTGTTGAATCGTTTGAAGATAGAGCCACTCGTGCCCAAGGTATAAAAACCAGAACCGGTACGGGAGATGCAGTTGGTGTAACTGGTCCGGTAACTAGTGGTGCAGGTCTTATTGGTACTACACCGATCATGTATGACTTGTCAAATCCGGCTGATAATCCATTTATGCAAAAGGATGCCCGTTTATATGCATCAGTTATATGGCCTCAAGCTCCGTTCAAAGGTATCCCGGTAGATCTGCGTGCAGGTGAGTGGCGCGGTGAGTATAATTCCGACGGCACGCTTAAGGTTTATACCTCTGCCCCTGCACCAAAAGGAACTGCCGGTACTTTTCTTACCAGTATAAACGGACCAGCTGAGAATACCAGTCAAATTGTAAATAAAACAGGTTTTATCCCCCGCAAATGGCTTGACGAAAAACCCGGTGCCTCGCTGGGACCAAACTATAGCGATATGTGGGTAATACGTTTCCGTTTGGCAGAAGCGTATAGTATATGTGCTGAAGCCGCTTTATTAAGCGCTCCGCTAGGTGGGGCAGCCGTAGGTGTTAATTATATTAACGTTTTAAGGAGCCGTGGTTTACTTCAGCCGCTTAGCGCCGGTCAATTTGACTTTGAACAGTTAAGAAAGGAACTACGCGTTGAATTTTATATGGAAGATCACCGTCTTTGGGACATGAACAGATGGAGACTGGCGGATTCATTTTGGGACGGTGTAACCTGTGGAAAATGTTCACTATATCCAAATGGTACGTCATTTCCGTGGCAATTATATGGTTACACTGTAAATATTGCAGGCAATCCTGGTGGTAATAACGGTAAATATGTATTTGAAAGAAAAAGGGCTTTCAGAAAAAGAGCTAATCCCAATTACTTTGAGAGTTCAAGCTATTATTCAACTATGGACAATGCATGGTTAACTTATAACCCAAATTGGGAAAGAAATCCAGGTCAGTAAATCTATCATAAAAAATATATTATGAAACAGAAAAATAAAATAGCACTTTTTATAATGGTGCTGGCTGCAGCAAGCATGCTTGTGCAATCGTGCGGTAAGGATAATATGAAGTACCCCTCATCAACAATATCCGGACGCTTCACTTACCAGAACCAGCCGGTTGGATTAATATTTTCCAACCCCGATATCATCGCCACAGCCGGGTCTACCACTGCTGCAATGCTTTTACAGCAAAAAACGGGGGCCCAACCTGCATATGGTGTTGGAGAGGTTTCGGTTTATACCAGGCATGATGGTAGCTTCACCGGTAAATTTTTTGATGGCGACTACCTGGCCAGAACGCAAGGGGGTAAAGTCCCGTTTGAGGACTTTACTAACAAACCTTTTTCAGTTAAAGGGGATACTAATTTTGGTAATGTCGAGGTGGTTCCCTATTGGTGGATGAATAACCTTGCAACCACGTATGCTGGTGGCGTTTTTACAGCTACGTTTAACCTTACTAAACCTTCTGCTAATACAGCAAGAACGTTAGATAGAGTATATATATTTCTTAGTCCGGATAATACACCGGATATTCAATCTTCTACTCAAGGTGCAGTACGTTCCTTTGTTGCCGGTGTAAATGCCGGGGGTATAGTAGTTCCTGCTGCTGCCAGCTCAGGTGGCGCTGTTACTGTTAAATTTGATTTGAATACCCTTACAGCCGGCGAAAAGCAATTCTTGAGAGCCTTTGGTAATAATAGTACTATCTGGGCCTCTGTAGCTGTTAAAACCACCTCAGTAACTGATGCGTTATATTCAGATCCGATAAAATTGCAACTGCCGTAATATTTAACAATTACTAAACAATTACATTAAGAAGCTGCCCCGTATACGGGCAGCTTTTTTGTTTTATAGCTTTTGCCAATGTGGTAGATATTGATCCAGGGATTTCTGTTTTTTATTATTTACACCATTGTTATAATGATTAACTTTATTATCGATATGGGACACGAGTTACGCATAAGACTTACATTAATTTTAAGGCAGCTTGAGTCAATTATAAAAAGTGTAAATGATGAGCAGCTTAAAGCCCGGTTGGAGGGTGTTTATAAAAATGCGTTGAACGTTATAAACCAGATAAGTGAACATGATAGTGCAACCGCGAGTGACTTATCAAGCTGCGATAGCCCGCTATCACTTGATCAGGAACTAATTGAAAGGGCGCTCAAATTTGTAGATGAGAATCTGCTGAATCCATCATACTCTGTTGAGCAGTTAAGCAGGGACATGAATATGGACAGAACCGGGCTATACAGAAAATTAATAGCACTTACCGGGCAGGCTCCCACAATGTTTATACGCTCAGTACGTCTAAAAAAGGCAGTCATGCTTTTAAATCAAAAGCGATACAGCCAGGCTGAAATAGCCGACAAAGTGGGATTTAGCAATGCCGCGTATTTTAGCAGATGCTTTAAAGAAGAATTCGGGGTGAGCCCTTCAAATTATCAGGCGAGTTAGATAATATTGTTATTTAGCTGGTTGCTTGTTCCGCCTGCGTAGGTGAAACAAATGGAGCAAAGTGGAACAATAATTTATATAAAGCGCTTATAATTAATTGCTTAATTTTACAAGTGGAACAAAGCGGAGCAACTTATTCGTCAGTTCTCATTTTAGCCGGAGGTAGAAATTGTACTACTAAAGCTTCCCATTCTTCTTCTAAAGTCATCTTCGGGCGTACTTGTTTAGCTTTATTATACCAGTAATCAGCATTCCAAATATCGCCTTCTTTACGATGCAGGTAAGCATGTACCCATGCAGATGCCTGATCCGTTTGATCATCAACCTGTGAGTGCGCCTTATGCCATTCTCCTTTGCCATCATACCAAAGACTTTTTAACTGTACAGAAAACTTACTATTTGGTTGTTCTAAGCTTAGCGATGCTTTAAATTCGGTTAGTGTTTTCATTCTGTAGTTTAGTTAACGATAGCTTTTGGTGATGCCGCGCTGTAATTTACAAATTTGGCTAATAGTCCTTCGCTTTTTAAAGCGAACTATTTTGCTTGATTTATTTTTTCTTGTAAGTAATGAGTGCCATTTAAAATTTACCGATCCAAATAGTCAAAATTTAGGGATGTTACTTTTAATCGCTTCCTATCAATATAAAGGCAACATATTAACTTGTTTTTCGTAAAGAGATTAGAAGTTTGCTTACGGCGGGGGGGGAATTGACCATTCACATAATCTGCCGTTTGCGATTTTTTCATAAAAAAAATGTTAAAACGATCAGTGTATTTCTATATAAGGGTATTGGCCTTATCCTTCTTCTTGGCATCGGGAATGCTATGCAATTTTTCTGCAAATGCCCAGCAAAAAATAAAGTTTACACACCTCACCACAGAAGACGGGTTATCGCAAAGTACAGCAAGGGGCCTTTTAAAGGACAAATATGGCTTTATTTGGGTTGGCACCGAAGATGGCCTTAACCGCTATGATGGCTATAGTTTTACTGTTTACCGTAATATCCCCCAAAATGCACATAGCTTAAATGGCAACAGTATAGGAGCACTATTTGAGGACCACGACGGCACGCTTTGGATAGGCACCAATAATGGTTTAAATAAATATGACCGGGCAAGTGATTCATTTATCAACTTCCCTACAAAAGCAAGCGAAGGTTCATTAAGTAATAATTATATATCGAGTATAATTGAAGATTACCTGGGCAATTTATGGGTAGGCACAAGTATAGGCCTTAATTTTCTCGACCGGAAAACTAAGCGGTTTATGCATTATAACGCAAATCTCCTTAATCCTGATAGTTTGAGCAACAGCGAAATCAATTCAATTGTGGAAGATACTCAACATAATTTATGGATTGGCACCATTGACGGCTTAAACCTTTATGATCGCAGTAAAGACCAATTTGTTAAATTTTTGCACCACGATAATGATCCGGGTTCTATTTCTAATAACCACATAAGGGCAATTGTGTGCGATGCAGTTGGTAATGTATGGGTTGGCACCCTGAATGGCTTAAATAAATACGATGCCGTTAACCATAACTTCATTGTTTATAAAAGCGATGGTAAAGATCCGAAAAAGCTTAGCAGTAATTTGATATACTCACTAGCGGCAGGCAAGGATGGTTCTGTATGGGTTGGTACCGAAGAAGGCTTGAACCTTTTAGATATTAAAAAGGGTGGATTTACCGTTTACAAAAATGATCCTGCTGACATAAATTCTTTAAAGGGTAAAGCGGTAGGCCCCATATTGCCAGACGATGCCGGTATATTGTGGGTAACCACTTATGGCGGAGGAATAAATAAATACGACAAAAATTTACCCCTGTTTGATGTATACCGCAACAAAGATTTTATAAGTAATACCCTAAATCAAGGTAGTATAACCGCGTTTGAGGAAAGCGATAAGCATGGGATATGGATAGGAAGTGATGGCGGAGGGCTTAACTTATTGAATAATAAAACCAGGACATTTAAGCATTATGTCCACAATCCTTCAAATAGCAACAGCTTATCGGCCAATGCAGTACTTGCTATATACAAACATAAAAACAGCGAAGCTTTATGGCTGGGCATGTACGGAGGAGGTGTAGATTATTTCGACCCGATAAAAAATACTTTTAAGCATTATAGGAAAGGTAATGGAGCGAACCATTTAACCAGTGATAATATTTTTACCCTTATGGAGGACCATAAGGGCAACCTATGGATTGGTACAAACGATGCAGGGGTAATGGTACTCGATCCGGCGACCGGAAAAGTTACAGATTTACACGCTCCGGGGAGTCTTGCTATCCGTTCATTATATGAAGACAGCGAAGGGAATATTTGGATAGGTGCGTATAACACCGGGATCAGCATTTTTAATCCTGTAACTAAAACCTTTACCAGGCTCGATAAGCAAAACAGCAACTTGTCGAACAATATCGTTTATAGTATTATGAACGACTCAAAGGGCAATATTTGGGTGGGTACTATGGGCGGTGGGCTTAACCTGTGGAACCCCGGGCGCCGGCAGTTTACTTCCTATACAGTTGCGAATGGTTTAAGCAACGATGTGATTAACAGTATTGTGGAAGATAGCGCTGGTTTTTTGTGGATAAGCACCAACAATGGCATCAACAGGTTTAACCCTAAAACACATCTTTTTAATATTTATGATGCGAATAATGGGCTTCAAAACCGTGAGTTTTTTCAGCGCGCAGGTTTTCGAAGCAGCACCGGAGATATCTACCTTGGAGGGATAGATGGATTTAATGTGATAAACCCTACCGGCATCAGGCACAACCATAATATTCCTAAAGTTATATTTACAGATTTTCAATTGTTCAACAAATCTGTCAAGGTTAATTCAAAAAATTCACCATTGACCCGCCACATTACCTATACCAAAGAAATTACCCTTAACTACGATCAAACTGTACTTACTTTTGAGTTTACGGCACTGAATTATACCATGCCCCAAAAAAACCAATATGCTTACATGCTCGAAAATTTTGATAAAACCTGGAATTATGTAGGCAAGCAACGTAAAGCTACTTATACCAACCTTGACCCGGGTACATATATTTTTAGGGTAAAAGCTGCTAATAACGATGGGGTTTGGAATGAAAAAGGCAGTGCAATAAAAATCATTATCACCCCCCCTTTCTGGGCCACGTGGTGGTTCAGGATGATGGCATTGCTTTCTATCTGTGCAATTATTTATGCCTGGTATAAATACAGGGTACGTAACATTGAGGAACAAAAATCCAGATTAGAAAAACAGGTGATAGAACGCACCCATGAAGTGAATAAAAAAGCCGAAGAACTACAAGACGCGAACAATGAACTTCAGGCACAAGCGGAAGAGTTGCAGGCTCAATCTGAGGAGTTGCAATCTCAATCTGAGGAGTTACAGGCACAGTCTGAAGAGCTGCATGTACTTAACGAAGAATTGAAAACTCAAACCATTGAAGCAGAGCGGGCCAACCGGGCTAAAAGTGTATTCCTGGCAACCATGAGCCACGAAATACGGACACCTATGAATGGTGTATTAGGAATGGCTTCGCTGCTGAACGAAACCAATCTTGATGATGAACAGTTTGAATATTCGCAAACCATATTGCATAGCGGTGAAGCGTTGCTGAACGTAATAAACGATATCTTGGATTTCTCTAAAATAGAATCCGGCAAAATGGAGCTCGACCCGCATGTTTTTAACCTAAGAACCTGCGTAGAGGAAGTACTCGATCTTTTTGCCGGTAAATCCGCCGAATCTGGGCTCGACTTAATGTACCAGCTGGACAACCAACTGCCGGCCTATTTAATAGGTGATAGTATGCGGCTTAGGCAGGTTTTGATCAATTTACTAGGCAATGCCACGAAATTTACCAACAAAGGCGAGATTTTTTTAGATGTGAGTCTTAAAAACATGTTGGGCAATGACGAAATGGAACTTGGTTTTGAAATAAGGGACACGGGGATTGGCATACCGGCAGATAAGCTTTCTAAATTATTCGAAGCGTTTTCGCAGGTTGACTCCTCTACAACCCGAAAATATGGCGGTACTGGCTTGGGCCTTGTTATTTGTGAGCGCCTGATAAATCTAATGGGAGGAAACATCACGGTTGCCAGCGAACCTGGTATTGGTACAACCTTTTATTTTACTATAAAATGTAAATCAAGCAAGGAGGAAAATCAGGAAGTTGAACCACCAAACCTAGACAAAGTTAAAGGGAGACAGGTTTTGGTAGTGGACGACAATGCTACCAACCGCCGAATTTTGCAACTACAGTTGGAGAATTGGGGCCTTAAAGTGACTTTGGCTTCCTCCGGCCAAGAAGCATTACATATTTTGAACAGCAAACCTGGTTTTGACCTTGTGATAACCGATATGCAGATGCCGGAGATGGATGGTGTACAGCTTAGTACCGCTATAAAAGAAAAAAATAAAACCTTGCCCATTATATTGTTAAGCTCCATTGGAGGCGAAACTAAAAAGGAACACCCCAACTTATTTACTGCCGTATTAACCAAACCGGTTAAACAGCACGCTTTAAGCAAAATAATAGTAACCGAACTGCTGCACTTACCGCCGCAAACAGATCAGAACCAAAAACAGGCTACATTGCTTAACAACGATTTTGCGGTTTTACACCCCTTAAATATTTTGGTGGCCGAAGATAACCAGATCAATCAGAAAATGATATTAAGAGTGCTTGAGAAACTCGGTTTCCAACCGGCACTGGCAGAAAACGGATCAGAGGTTATTGCCATGCTTGACAAACAGTACTACGATGTAATTTTAATGGACGTGCAAATGCCGCAGATGGATGGATTAGAAGCCACCCGTTATATAAGGCAGCACTATTCAAAACAACCGGCTATTATAGCGATGACCGCCAACGCCATGTTAGAAGACCGCGAAATATGCTTAGAAGCGGGCATGAACAATTATATTGCTAAGCCTGTAAAACTTGAAGCGCTGGTTACCATGCTAGAGGAAACATACCGGTTGATTAAGTAATTTAAGCTATAATATCTAAAATGCATAAAGCCTCTTTACAAAAGTAAAACGGCTTTTTAGCAGGAACCGGCGATTTGGCGAACTTTTTAATTTATTTAGGAATTAATAAGAGACCTGAATCTTATCTGTTATTTTTCTTTGCTACGATTTTTATAAGGAGTTTAACATCGTCAGAAATAGTTAGATCACCATTCTTGTCAAAGAACTTTTCTGATCTGTAATCGATACCCCAATCTGTTCTATCAATTATCAGCGTGCCATTCAACACCACGGTTCCGTCCATCCCGTCCTTAAAATGCATTATGGCCGGAAAAGTAACTGCCTTCGTAATACCTTCCATGGTCAGGTTCCCGCTAACTTTTATAGTCGCGACAGCTTCAATGGTCATGTTCCCGTTCCTACCTTCAGTTTTTCGATCATTTACTGTTTCAACCTTTGTAATTGAGAATGTAGAAACAGGGACTTTTTTGATATCAAAAAAGTCTGGTAATTTATTGTGTGGACGTTGATCTTCAAATTTTTGTTCAATTGTATTCATGTCAACTTCAACAGCGCCGCCCACCAAGCGACGGTTTTCGATCAACAATTCTCCTTTTAATAGATCCACGTCCCCCGTGCCGGCATCATCACCAAGTAGCATAGAACCTTTCCAAATCACAACACTTTGCTTCGTATCTATGATATATTTTTTCTGCCCCTCTTTATTATAGAAGTCCGTGATGGTCTTTCCATCATAACGATAAGCTCCCGTGGCAGATCCAAACCAAATACTTCCATCGTTAGCTTCCAAAAGGCCCAAAAAAGCGTCTCCTGCCATAATTTCGGCTACAGTAGGCTTATTACTATACAAGGACATTGCATCATAACGTGAGAGCGCCCAGACCGCCACATGAGCAGAATTTACCGGCCCGGTAGTCCAGATGTTTCCTTTTTTATCTTCGATTATAGCATGAGTTCCTCTTTCCGATACATTAGTAAAGGTACTGCCGTCATAGCGCCAAAGGCCGTGGGTTACGTCACCAAGCCAAATATTGCCTTTTCTATCTTCTATTATACTCCAAACGTTTGTAAAGGTTTTGCCCTTATGTATCAACGGGGTAAATGTTTTCCCGTTATAAACGAAAGCGTCGCCCCTTGTTCCAACCCATAATTTCCCGGTTTTATCTTCAATGATGGTAGTAATATCATTATTCCAATTTCCTCCTTTATAAACACGCGAGGGGTTCGGATTTTTAAAATTTCGAAAAGATTTTCCATCGTAACGGCTTATTCCGTCTCCGGTGCCGAACCAAATAATGCCGGCTTTATCTTCATAAACAGACATAACCCGATTATTGGCAAGACCCTCCGTGGTAGTAAAATGTTGAACGGATTTGCCATTATAATAATAAACGCCTGAATCGGTAGATGTGAACCAAATATTTCCCAGTCTATCTTCCAGTACATCCAGAAATCTGTACGAACCTATTTTACTTGTAAGATTAGTAAAAGATTTTCCATCGTATCGAAAAACATCACCGAATGATGAGTTGTTCGGGCCGGCAATCAAAATGGTCCCATTTCTGCCCTTTTTTATACTACGAACCATTATGTTAGGCCCTATGTCTTTAATTTCGGTATTGATATTATCTATTGGTACGTTTGTTTGATTTTGTCCAAAGGAAGTGAGAAAAACAGAAATTAAGAACAAAGCATATACGTGTATATATTTCATAGTTTTTTAATTATTGATCCTAGTTAGAATTGATTCAGCGAATCTACCTTGATATTTTTCGATGCGACGAATTTGGATTGTAAATAAAAATGTAAACTTTGTAAATAAAATATTGACGTTGTGCATGATAGCCTAAACCCTCTTTCCCGGAAACGCAAGTCGTCCGAAGTATAACCGATAGAAGTTTGTTGAATTTTGGAGAATAAGGCGTAAATGGGAATATTATTGTAAAATTACATATTTCATACCCAAAACCGCGCGTAAGAGACCCAAAGGCGATACTTGTTATCGGCAAGAAACAAGAGTTGCCCTTAAAGATAAAGGATTTTCAATCCGCGAGGCGACACACGTTAAAAAAAAAGCCTCAAATCTTCCGACTTGAGGCTTTTGATTAATAAGTAGCGGGGAGCAGGATCGAACTGCCGACCTTAGGGTTATGAATCCTACGCTCTAACCATCTGAGCTACCCCGCCTTACGCATTGCGCTATAACAACGCCCCTTAAAAAAGGTTTGCAAATATAGCAGAAATTCGTTTCCTTTAGAAAAAATGTTAACATTGTGGCGTGCAATCCGGGCCATCAATTATAAACCCCATGTCTGAAAAGAAAAAATTCTCTATTGAGTACGAGATAAAGTCGTCGCCACGCATATTATACACTTTTTTAGTTGAACCTAACGGTTTAGCACAATGGTTTGCTGACGACGTTAATATTCGCGAACAGATCTACACTTTCACCTGGGACGGTGAACAGCAAAAGGCAAAACTGGTTAATGCCCGCGAAAATAAACTGGTACGGTTTAAATGGCTAGATGACGACCCGCAGTGTTATTTTGAAATGGAGATAATCCAGGATGAACTGACCAATGATGTTGCCCTTGCTGTAACTGATTTTTCTGCCGAAGATGCCTTGGGTGAAAGAAAATTGATATGGGATAATCAGATTCAGTACCTTATTAGCGTTTTAGGTGCATAAGGGTTAATTTTCCCTAATTTTGCATACGTGAAAAAGATACACCTGTTACTGCTCAAGTCTTTCATAAGGCCTTTCCTGGTTACTTTTTTGATTGTAATGTTTGTGTTGCTAATGTTATTTCTGTGGAAATACATTGACGACCTGATAGGTAAGGGCTTTCAGTGGTACATTATAATGGAGCTTATGGCCTATGCCTCGGCTACCAACGTGCAAATGGCATTGCCCTTGTCGGTTTTGCTCTCATCCATCATGACGTATGGCAGTTTGGGCGAGAATTACGAACTGGTAGCTATAAAATCAGCCGGCATATCACTTACCCGGGCAATGTACCCTATGTTTATAGTAGTGTGCTTTTTATGCGTTAGCGCATTCTTTTTTTCTGATTATATACTGCCCATTGCCAATTTAAAATACTATTCGCTGCTGTATGATGCACGCGAGCAGAAATCAGCTAATTTTTTACCCGAAGGCGTCTTTAGTAATAGCTTCGCCAACAACACTATACGTGTGCAACGTAAGGATCCGGACGGCCAAACACTTTACGGACTTACTATTTACTCTAAGGATCCTTTAAAAAACACCTCGTTTATGGTGATGGCCAAACAGGGTAAGATGTATCGGTCATTTGACGATAAATTTCTGATTATAGAATTAAAGGACGGTATTCGATATGAAGAGAACTCCGGTTCCGGCGGCGCAACGTACATACCACGGAGGGTTTTTATAAGGCAACGGTTTAAATCAACAACGCAAAAGCTTGACCTAAGCGGAATAACTACGTTCAAAAAAACCGACGAAAGCGCATTTAAAAGTGCTTTTCAAATGATGAACCTGCGTTTACTGGGCGAGACCATCCGCATTCTTTATAGGTATTTGGACTGTACCGGGGCCGCAAATTTTAAAGTAGTTGTGCCTTTTATAAAATACTTATCAATGCCGGCTAAACCAGACAGCCCCACTACTAAGCCGGTTATTTATAAAGCTAATTGGTTTAAAGCGTTGCCCATAACAACGCAACAGCAGGCCATAAACGATGCACAAAGCGAAGCCAATACTGTAAAGGAACAGTTTAAAACCAGGAAGGGCAGTTTTGACAATACAGCTTCAAGCGAGCACGGCGCACAGGTTGAGTATCATAAAAAGTTTGTGCTATCAGCGGCTTGTCTGGCTCTATTCCTTATTGGCGCACCGCTTGGCGCTATCATCCGCAAAGGCGGATTAGGTTTGCCCGTGGTGGTTTCTGTTGTATTTTTCCTTCTTTATTATATCATTTCAACCATCGGCGAAAAGTCTGTTAAGGAAGGGGTTTCATCGCCATTTATTGGTATGTGGATCAGTATCATGGTGCTTACGCCAATCGGTATCTTTTTGTCATACAAGGCAGCTAATGATTCTGTTATTTTCGATGCCGAACTTTATAAACGCTTATTTGGCAATTTGTTTACCAAAGCAAAAGCTCTTTTCAGCAAAAAGCCTGCTTTGTAAACGTATTCGCTGCTTACAAGCGCTCTAATATTCTTTACAAACAACCGACGTTTATTTTTTTAATATGCGTTAACTTTGTTAAGCTGCCTGTTATTTAAAAGGTAGCTGTTAATTTAATAAAATGCTTAATACTATTCCAGAAGCTATTGAAGCTATAAAAGCCGGTAAAACTATTATTGTGGTTGATGACGAGGACAGGGAAAATGAGGGTGATTTTTTAACTGCCGCGCGTAATGCTACTCCTGAAACTGTAAACTTTATGATCCGCTATGGCCGCGGCCTGGTTTGCGCGCCCATAACGCAGCAACGTGCTTCTGAGTTAGAACTGGAGCTTATGGTGAGCCATAACACCACATCGCACGAAACTAATTTTACTGTATCTGTTGATCTTTTGGAAGGCTGTACCACCGGTATTTCTGCAACTGATCGGTCAAAAACTATACTCGCTTTGATAGATCCAAATATAAAACCGGCAGATCTGGGACGGCCGGGACACATATTCCCGCTTATAGCGAAGAACGGTGGCGTGTTACGCCGTTCAGGGCATACTGAAGCGGCTGTAGATCTTGCTGTAATGGCGGGTTTTGAGCCTGCCGGTGTTATATGCGAAATAATGAGCGAGAGCGGCGATATGGCGCGCCTGCCCGAGTTGAAAGAAATGGCTAAGGAACTTGATCTGAAAATAATTTCTATCAAAGATCTGATAGCTTACCGCTTAGATACAGAAACGCTGATAAAGAAAGAAGTATCGGTTAAACTGCCAACAGAATGGGGCGAATTTGAAATGACCGCCTACACGCAGCTTAATACAGGCGACAACCATATTGCTTTGACCAAAGGAACATGGGAGCCTGACGAGCCTATTTTAGTGCGTGTACATAGCTCATGTGTTACGGGGGATATATTTGGCTCATGCCGCTGTGATTGCGGCCCCCAGTTACACGCAGCTATGGAGATGATAGAAAAGGCAGGAAAAGGCGTTATAGTTTACATGAACCAGGAAGGGCGCGGTATTGGCCTTGTAAATAAGCTCAAAGCTTACAACCTGCAGGAAAACGGTTTTGATACTGTTGAAGCAAACATAAAGCTTGGTTTTAAAATGGATCAGCGCGATTATGGCGTTGGCGCTCAAATACTGCGCAGCCTGGGAATATCAAAAATGAGGCTGATGAGTAACAATCCTAAAAAACGCGCGGGGCTTATTGGCTATGGCCTTGAAGTGGTTGAAAATGTACCTATTGAAATAGCTCCTAACCCACATAACGAGGTGTATTTACGCACCAAGCGCGATAAAATGGATCATGCTATTTTACGTAATCACTAATTTTCGTCGTCTTTATTAGCGGGGCCGCTTTGGGGTGGATCGGCTTTAGGCAGCGTTCCCGGGGTAGGTACTATAGGCACGCTTTGGTCAAGCGGAATAACCATGCGCTTACGACGGTTGCCCCTTTTGAATATATTTCGGAAAAAATCGCCAAAGCTGTCAAAATCTTTTTGGTAAACTAAACCTATGCCATTAACATACTGTACGTTAAGTTGGTCTGCCGAATTTATTGTATTGGTATTAAGTACCCGGTACGAATAGCGGGCCGTTAAGTTCCCGTCGGGCCTAATTCTGTACAAAGCCTCAAAATCTTTTGTTAGTTTATTAAAGTCAGAATTGAGCAGGTTGCTGCTGGAGTTTAAATTGTTGTTGCCGTTACTATTGTATAAGCTTCCGTTGAATATTAAGCGCTCATTTAAAAATTTTAGCGAAGCACTTGCATCGCTAAACGATTTTATAGTGAGGTCGAACCCTTTAATATTAGATTGTGATATAAGGTTGTTCAGTTTGTTAAATGCAAATTCGCTGAAAGCGCTGGTGGCGGTACGTGCCACCTGGCCGCCAAAGTCGCTGCCTGTACCCGGTGCAAAAGCGCGTCGCACAATAATGCTGAGCGCTTGTTGGCTGCGGTTATTATTGTCAGCCAGATAGGTACTTACATCTTCTTTAATTTGCGGGTCGGTAGGGAAGTTAAAGTCAAAATCAATATCCGGTTTTAACAGCGATTTTGTAATAATCAAATTAGCTTGTACTAATACTTGCTGACTACCCCTTGGCGATTGCAAACCTGCGGCCGTATATAGCGGCGAA
>CBFGNU010000044.1:0-18538 GCA_965650195.1 uncultured Mucilaginibacter sp.
ACTTGAATTGGCGAAAGAAGAGGTTAGCCAATCCTTAGAAAAGGAGAAAGAACTCAGTCACCTTAAAAGCCGCTTTGTTTCAATGGCTTCACATGAGTTTAGAACCCCGCTAAGTTCCATACAATTATCTGCTGTTTTAACAGAAAAGTACGCTCAGCAAAACGACGAAGCCAACATACATAAGCACATAGGTAAAATAAAGAATTCAGTATCTAACCTTACGTCAATTTTAAATGATTTTCTGTCGCTGGAGCGCCTGGAGGCCGGTAAAGTAGAGCCTGTTTACGTTGAATTTGACCTTGTAAAATTTGCCGAAGAAATTACGGAGGAAATGCAGCTGATAGCCAAACAAAACCAAAACATTGTATACCAACATACAGGTACCACAAGTATGGTAAAGCTTGATCAAACCCTGCTAAGAAATTGCATTATTAACCTTATTGGCAATGCTATTAAATATTCGGGCGAAAACACATTTATTGAATTTAACTCTGAGATCACTTTTGATAAGCTTATAATAGTTGTTAAAGACAATGGCATTGGCATACCTGACACAGATCAAAAACACTTGTTTGAGGCATTTTTCAGAGCGCATAACACCGGCAATATTCCGGGCACAGGACTTGGCCTTAACATTGTTACGCGCTATGCCTCGCTTATGGATGGAAAAATAGAATTCAAAAGTAAAGTAAACCAAGGCACTTCATTCACCATTTCATTTCCGATACAATCATGAAAACCGTATTGATAATTGAGGATAATAACGATATACGCGAAAGCACAGCCGAGATACTCGAACTGGCAGACTATAAAGTGCTACAGGCAAAAAATGGTAAAATAGGCGTTGATCTGGCTACCCAGCACCATCCCGATATTATTTTATGCGATATAATGATGCCCGAGCTGGATGGTTATGGTGTGTTATACATGCTTAACAAAAACACAGATACCGCCACCATACCGTTTATCTTCCTTACCGCTAAAGCCGAGCGAATTGATTTTAGAAAAGGGATGGAAATGGGTGCGGATGATTACCTGACTAAACCCTTTGACGACGTAGAATTGCTTAAGGCAATAGAAAGCAGACTTGCCAAAAAACAACAGCACGAAGCCTTTTACAACAAATCGTTGCAAAGTTTGGAGATACTGGCGTCGGGATCAGGCAAGGGCATGGCAGAGCTGAAAAGTCTGATAGCCGGGCGTAAAATAAGGCAAATACGCAAAAAACAGGTTTTATATTATGAGGGTGATCAGCCACAAGGATTATACCTGGTACTTGAAGGCGCCGTACGCACTTATAAACTTGCCGAAGATGGCCGTGAGCTAATGATGAACCTGTATAGAACCGACGATTATTTAGGCATCCATCCCCTGTTGCTTGACGAAGCTTATACGGAAACAGCGGAAACCATTGAAGACACAGCAGTTTGCCTTTTACCTAAAGATGCCGTACTAAATTTGATGAACCGCTATCCGGATGTGAGTGTACAATTTATCAAGATATTGGCTAACAACATCCTGGAAAAAGAAGAACAACTGTTACAACTCGCCTATCACTCCGTGCGCAAGCGCCTTGCCCAAACGCTGGTACGGTTGAGTAATCAATTGCCCGACCCAACACAGTTTAAGATACTGCGTGATGAGTTGGCGGCAATGGCGGGTATGGCTACCGAGACGGTGAGCAGAACGCTGAGCGATTTTAAAGATGAGAAGTTGATTGAGAAAAAAGGCAGTCATATACAAATACTTGACCTGAACCGGCTCATAAAGATGAAAAACTGACACCCATCATTTTTTTGACTGACGTGGCTCATGGCATGCACACCCCATCACACATAGTTTTGTATAAAAAGCAAAGCGATGAAAGTGGTTGCCTACAGTATACAAGCATTTGAAAAAGAGTTCCTGATAAAAGCGAATCATAAAAAGCATGATATAACGCTTATATCAAACCGCCTGACTGAGGAAACCGTTGGTTTTGCTGCAGGGAAAGACGCTGTTGTTGTTTTTACTAACGACGATGTATCGCAGGGCATTGTAGAAAAACTGGCCGGCTTCGGCGTTAAGTTTATTGCCACCCGCTCTGTTGGTACCGATCACATAGACAAACAGGCAGCTGCAGCTAACGGGATAAAAGTGGCCAACGTACCCATGTATTCACCGGAGGCGATTGCCGAGCATACCATCGCCTTAACACTTGCGTTAAGTCGCCACCTTGATGTTGCAAACCGCCACAGCCATGAATTTAACTTTCGCCAGGACGAACTTGTCGGCTTTAACTTACATGGAAAAACCGTTGGTATAATTGGACTGGGGCACATTGGTCTGATAACTGCAAAGCTGTTTAAAGCTTTCGGCTGCCGTGTATTGGGTTATGATGTAGAACCTATTACGGATACTGCCGTTGAGCTGGTAACATTAGATGAGCTGTTAATGCAATCGGATATTGTTTCACTACATGCTCCCCTTACCGACGAAACCCGCCATTTAATAAACGACGCTACTATTGCTTTAATGAAAGATGGCGTGATGCTGGTTAACACATCACGCGGTGGTTTACTTGATACCGTACATGTTTACGAAGCGCTGTGTAATGGGAAAATAGGTTATTTAGGGCTTGATGTGTACGAGCATGAAAAGGGCCTGTTTTTTGGAAATCATGAAAATGATGAGCATAAAGACGCCTTGCTAACACAATTGATGAGCCATGCCAATGTTTTGGTTACGCCGCACCAGGCTTTTCTTACAAGAGAGGCGTTGCAGGAAATCGCTGCTAAAACCATTAATAATCTTGATTTGTGGCAACAGGAAAAATGTGTTGGCGATGCATGCGTCTGCGCGAAAAACTGCCGTGTAGTTGCCAAAGGATCTATCTAACCGAATTGAACTCCGTTATGAATACCGATTCATTATTGGCGAAGTATACCGTTGCCGCGCCGCGCTATACAAGCTACCCTACAGTTCCTTATTGGGATAAAGGCAAATTTGACAAAACCCGCTGGCAAGATACCGTACGCACAACTTTCAAAAAAAGCAATCAAACAGATGGTATAAGCGTTTATATACACCTACCTTTTTGCGAAAGCCTGTGCACCTATTGCGGATGCAATACACGGATCACCAAAAATCACGGGGTCGAAAAATCATATATCAGTGCCGTTTTAACAGAATGGCGTTTATACCGTAAAATATTTCAGGAAACGCCGGTTATAAAAGAGATCCATTTGGGTGGTGGCACGCCTACCTTTTTTAATGCAGAGAACCTGGCCACGTTAATAAATGGAATATTAAAGGACAGCCATATCCACAAAGACGCCGAGTTTAGCTTTGAGGCTCACCCGGCCAACACCACTTTTGAGCATTTAGAAACACTTTATAAATTAGGTTTTAAGCGGCTGAGTTTGGGGATTCAGGATTTCGACCCCCGCGTGCAGTTTATTATTAACCGTATACAAACATTTGAGCAGGTTAAGCAGGTTACCGAAGAAGCGCGCGCAATTGGCTATACATCCATCAATTTCGACCTGATCTACGGCTTGCCGCTACAAAAGCCGGACGGCCTTACAGACACCCTAAAAAAGGTAGCGCTGCTAATGCCGGACAGGATAGCTTTTTACAGCTACGCACATGTGCCCTGGATAAAACCCGGTCAGCGCAGGTTTACTGAAAACGACCTGCCCAATGTAGAACAGAAAGCTGCATTATATAAGCTGGGACGCAGGCAGTTGGTTAACTTAGGTTATAAAGAGATAGGCATGGACCATTTTGCATTGCCCAATGACAGCTTACGTGTAGCCGATAAAGATGGCACTATGCACCGCAACTTTATGGGCTATACGCACCAATATACCAACTTGCTTGTTGGCCTGGGCGTTTCTTCTATAAGCGATTCATGGAATGGTTATGCGCAGAATGTGAAAACCACTGAAGAATATATGCAACTGATTAAGCGAGGAAAGTTACCGGTTTTTAAAGGCCATTTCCTTACAGGTGAAGACCTCATTATTCGCCGCCACATGCTGAATATAATGTGCAAAGGCAAAACGGTGTGGAACTTTAATGAAGAACCTTTCAAGGATTTCTTTGCTTGCTTAGAACGAATGCGTGAACTTGCTGATGACGGGCTGATTGAATTTGACACCACGCAATTAGAAGTTACCTCGTTAGGCAAGCAATATCTGCGCAATATCTGTATGGCGCTTGATGCCAGACTTTGGGCGGACAAACCCGCTACTCAGCTCTTCAGTATGGCGGGTTAATCTGTTTTGTTCCAAGGTGTGCGTTTCACAAAATATAGGAAACAAATGAAACGCGCGAAACGCTTTTTATCTGCAATTTGCTGATTTACAAATATTTGCATAATACGTGTGAAACAAAATGAAACTACTTTTAAGTCAGTAAGATTAGCTGTAAAATATACATAAGTATCTTTTTATCAAGAAATTGTGAGATACCTCTATTTTCGCTTTTTGTGAAACGCTTTTGAAACGCCGATTCCGGTAATTTTCTTTAAATTCTCAGGCCTAAAAAAAGGCCCATAGCATTACATGCTATGAGCCAAAGCTGACCAAATATCTGGGTAACCCCGTTACACCATCAACATCGCCAGTTTCTCTTCTGACACTGCAAGATCTTGCAGCATCTGCTCTAAATACTCTTTAGTTTGGTCGCCAATATTGGGTATTAGCGTTTTATAGTAGGCGATTCCTTGCTGTAGCTGATCCTTAAACTTTAGTAAATACTTGCCTTTCTTATCGTTCAGGTTGTCCATGTAAATAGAAATGTCTTTTTTCAGATAGTCGATATATAAGTTCAGTTCGTTAATAAACATGTGAGCCCTGTTGACAGAAGCAAGCAGATCTGTACGGTTGTAAATATGATCTATCAGCTCATCAAGCGAGTAAATTTTTGAGAAATATGCCAGGTTAGGTCCGGGGCAAATGGTTACAGCTTTATTCTCGCGCGGTTTTAACATATCATTTTTCAGATAAGCTGATGAGCATAAACCCTCGCACAAGCAAACCTTTTCGGTAACGGTATTAAACTCCCGTTCATACACCTCCGCCGGCAGGTTTGCTGCCTGCAGTTGTTTTATCTTTAAATGCTGATATTTCCGCGACGCGGTACATATTGGTTGCTCGGTAAACTCCGTATTGCTAACCAAAAACTTTTTATTACATGGGCTGCCTGGCCTGCCTTTGGCTATTCTGTCTAATCTCAATTTCTCGGCGGTACTCTTTCTGAAATTATTGAATAATATCCCTAGCGGAGAAGAAGAGCTGATGTAGTAATCGTCGGCATCAGCACCAATCAGCTGCTGCAGGGTCTCGTCATCAACATTAGTTGCTTCGGGCACCAATAAAAACGGGCTTCCCCATCCGGTTGCATCCAGGTTGTAATACTTCAGCATAAAATCATTTTCTGCAGCGGTACCTATGCCTCCTTGGGCACTAACTTTTTGCAGCGGTATAACTTCGGTAAGCCGGTTTTTCGCTATCAGCGCATCCTGGTACAAACAGAATAATTCCGCCTGCATTTCATCGCGTTTGGTTTTAAACTCTTCCAATATCGGCCCCATCAACAAACCATCCGTGGCAAAAGCGTGACCGCCACAGTTAAGACCCGATTCAACACGAAACTCTGACACCCATATTCCTTTCTTCGCCAAAAACTTAGCCTGTATAAAGGCAGAGCGATAATCACTTACTTTCAGGATGATTTTCTTGCGCAGGTGGCCGTGCTCATCCGGGAAAAAATCAGCAAACTGCTCCAGGTAGCTATAAAGCTTAGGGTTCATCCCTGCAGAAAGTATTAAGGACGATTCCAGGTCGCTTTCAGCAAACCCTCTCAGCGCGGCAAGCGCGTCCGTGTTGGTGTCGCCGGTATAATTGCCATCGGCATCAAAGTTCATCTTGTCAACCTTGGCCATAATATTTACGTCGATAGATCCTTTTTTCATCCTATCGCGCAAAATTGTCTGGAATATCTGTTTGCTGGCGCTTGCCGGGTACTCGGTCATTAACTCATAACCCTGTTTAAGCTCTGCGGAATCGGGCAATAGCTTAAAATAGCGATCGAGGTCTGTACCGGTGTTGAACGGCTGCTGCTTTAAAGTTTCAAACTGCTCAATTACCAGTTCGTTGAGTAAATTAAGATAGGCTGTTATGCGCCGGGCGCGGCTATCCGGATCTGTTTTGGCAATGGGCTCAACAGACCGATGGTTTTGTTCGGCATGATGCAATCGCATGCGCTCTATTAGCTCATCATCAACAACAGATACAACCGAGTTAATACCATAACGTGCCACTTTTAAAGGCGTATCAACAGAGAAGCCTAAACCTAATACCGGGATATGAAAAGTATGAGACATTTTATTTTTGATTGAAATAATGGTTTATAAAAAAAGCGGCTGTTAACCGCTTTAGCATTAATTAGGGGTATAAGGGATTTTAAAAAATTAATGTTGCTAAAACCATTAACGCGTGAATGGCTATTGATGAGGCAAACAAACCCAGTGTGGTACGTATGCCTGAGCCGCCCATATTTGCTACTATATTAATGAAGAACAGGATCATGGTTATACCTAATATGGCCACCGGCGCGCCGAAATAATAAATAAGCACAACCGGCAACGGAAGTATAAATACGCCATGCACAGTTAGGTTCAAAAAGAACCATAGGGTACGGTTAGGTTTTTGCGTGTCGGCAAATGCTGCCAGTTTGCTCCAGATATTTAAATTATTGTTGGTTGAGGCTTCTGTTTGTGCCCATTGTTGCGGGAATGTTGTTTTAATAGTTGCCATGATGCTTGTTATTTGATACAACAAAGTTGCCTAATATGCCCCGGGCTGCACATGACGGTAATCAAAACGAAAAATGATTAAAAGCACTTTTACTGGCAAACGCCTTGCTTAACATCAATTGTCGGACTTAGATAGGCTATGTTTAATGACAAACCCCGCATTATAAACCACACGCCGAGGCATAACATAAAATAAGGAATGATAGCATTAAGTTTTCTGCGGATATTTAGACTGAAAAAGCCGGTGCTTACCGTGGCAATAAACATGAGCGGCAATGTACCCATACCAAACCAAAACATATATTTAGCTGATGACAGCACCGAAGGTGTATTAACAGCGCCCACCAATGCCAGGTAAACAAAGCCGCATGGCAGCAGCCCGTTCAACATGCCGATAAATAAATGCCCCCATTTGTGCTGTAAAGCGTAAACCAATCCGCGGTTTATTAAGGTCGATGAGTCATTCAGGCCTTTAAAAAAGCGCCATTTAAATAAGCGGGCCAAAGCAGCAGCGATGATCAACACACCACTTACAATGCTTACACTTTGTTGAATACCCAACAACCATACCTGTTTACCAATAAGGCCTATAATAACCCCCAGAATAGTGTAACTGATAACTCTGCCCAACTGATAAATGAGCTTATCAAATACCAGCCATAAGGCGCCTCCATTATTTACGGGCAGTGCAAGCGCCAGCGGACCGCACATACCTACGCAATGAACGCTGCCAAATAACCCGATAAAGAAAGCTACCTGCAGATCCGTCATGGTACAAATATTTCCTGCTGATACAAGTATTGCTTATCCTGATTAGCCCACTCAATTATGAGTTGCCAGCGTCCCCTGGTAAACTGTTTTAATGGAACTTCGCTTTTCCCCGAAACGTCGGTGTCAAACAGCATCTCTTTATCCATTTTTTGGTCAGACGGGCGTTGAAAATGCAGCTTGCCTTTGGTTTGTCCTTTAAACCCCAGGTTCAATATCCCGGCATTAACTTTAATGGTTGGTTTGGCTCCATCAGCAACTACCTGCTGTTCGCGTTTATAATCATTATCAAAATCCAGCCCCTTTTCATAATAGCTGTGATCATAATCATCAGCTTTCTGATTAAAAATTGCAACAGCCAACGATATGATGAAGAGCATAAAAATGCTCATACCGATGATAAGGCCCTTGCCCCAGTTTATCTTAGTTTCCATATATGGGTCCAATAAAAGTTGTGGTTATTTGGTCTATCACTTTATCACCCTGCACTACATCTAATGTTACCTGTGTTTTGGGCTGATGGATAGCTGATGCCGGCATCCAAATAAAAAATACGGCTTTGGTAGAAGCTGCGCTATCTAATACACCCGGCGGCTGTACGTATTTAATTTGGATGTTCTTGTCCTGTGCCCGCAATTCAATATGTCTTCCCTTATCGGTTTTATTGATCAGATCTGCGTTAAACAAATTACTGATATAGCCTCCCGGTTGCTGCTGGTACAATAAACCTGCTGAACGCATTACAGTAACATCCACATCGCTACGTTTCAACACAAATGCTGTTAACACGCCTAAAAGCACAACTATAATACTGCTATAAGCGGCCATTCTTACAGTAAAACGCGGCTTCTTACCTTCTTTTATCTGCTCTTCCGAGTAAAAACCTATCAGATTAACCGGCCTGTCTATCTTTATCATTACCTCGTTGCATACATCTATGCAGGCAGTGCAGTTAATACAATCCACCTGAGTGCCCTGCCGTATATCGATAGCTGTAGGGCAAACATCAACACACAAATGGCAATCAACACAATCACCTTTGGGCCAGGTGTCTGTTTTGCTCACCTTACCTCTCGGTTCGCCACGCAGATAGTCGTAAGCAACCATAAGGGTATGCTTATCTGTTAATACCCCCTGCAAACGGCCATAAGGGCAAATCACTGTACAAACCAGCTCGCGTACCTGGCTGTAAACAAGGTAAAACACCGCAGTAAATACGCATATGCTAATAAAGCCCACCACATGTTGATTGACCGGCTGGGTTATGATACTTATGAGTTGTTCGCTACCGATTACATAGCCTAAAAATGTATTGGCGATGAGGAAGGAGATGAGCAGGAAAGCAAAATGCTTTAATGCTTTCTTCCATTTCTTTTCAATCGTCCACGGACCATCATCCAGTTTTTTACGTTTGCGGGCATCGCCTTCTATCCATTCTTCCACCTTGCGGAAAACCATTTCCATAAAAATGGTTTGCGGACAGATCCATCCGCAGAAAATACGGCCGAAGGCGATGGTAAACAACACAACGCAAACCATCCCCGCCAACATGGCCAACACAAACAGAAAGAAATCCTGCGGCCAAAAAACCTGACCCAGTATAACAAAGCGACGCTCCATTACATTGAGCAGCAACACCGGGTGCCCGCCGATCCTTAAAAATGGCGCGGAGAAGAACAGCAGCAGATACACATAGCTTAACCAACTGCGGTATTTGTAAAACGGACCCTTACGAATAAGCGGATAGATCCATTTACGGCCGCTTTCTGCCAAAGCTTCGGGTTGATACTGGGTTTCTGCTGCTTCACTCATCCTGCGCTACAATTAATTTAATTTAAAGAGAGGCCGTTTTATCGCCGGCATCGTCGTCTTCTTTTTCACCTTGTGGCGCCTTAGCGTTAGCCGGGTTGGTGTCATGTATAGATTTGATATAGTTAGCTACACTTGCTATTTGCTTAGGCGATAATTGTTTATCCCAGTTAGGCATGCCCTTGTCGGTAACGCCGTATTTTATGGTTTTAAATACGTTACCAATGCTGCCGCCATGCAGCCAGTAGTCGTCTGTAAGATTAGGACCAACTACGCCTTGTCCGGCTGCTCCATGGCATGGCGAACAGCTTGCGGTGAAAATAGCTTTGCCATCGCTGATCATGGCGGCATCGGTGCTTAGTTTTACTGAATTTTCATCAATTTTATTAGCTGATTTTGCCAGAAAAGCTTCTTTTTCTTTAGTGGCGATTGCCATTTCGGTTTTATACTCGGCATCCTGCAGCTGGCCAATGCCAAACACATGGTAAATTAACAGGTAGCAAACCGCGAACACAATGGTTGAATAAAACAGGCCCATAAACCAGGCCGGAGTAGGGTTATCCAACTCGTGTATACCATCAAACTGATGCTCCATTATCAGTTCTTTTTCTTCGGACAATGGTCTTAATGACAGCAGTCTGTTAACAGTACTGTTTTTTGGTTTTTCAACCACCGCCTTTTCGTCTACTTGCTTTTTAAGTGCATCGGGCCCTAAAAGCGCCCTGGCAATTGTTTTAAAGGCCCGCAGTACCACGAGCATTACTACTACAAACAATAACAAGGAGAATACTATGGCGCCGTAACCTATGTAGTTCATTAATTCGCCGCTGCTTAGTTCGCGCTCAGCTTCTTCGGCCATTGCCGGTAGCGATGCGCTGACAGTTAGTGGTATAGAGATAAGTAAGAATTTATTTTTCATGGCTCTGCGCTTATTAGGGGTTCGCTATTTGTATCATGCAGGGGCATATCGCTCATGTATTCCACATGTTGCTTTTGCATATAAAACAGCATCACAGTAATTACAATAAAGAAGATGAGGAATATGGCCAGTGAGCTGAGCAGGTATACCTGTGCATTTTGTGCTTGCTCTATAAATTGCTTAAACATGTGTTTATTTATTAGCGGTTTTAACTTTTATATCGGTGCCTAAGCGTTGCAGGTAGGCAATAACAGCAACTATCTCTTTGTCGCTTTTTACTTTGATGTTGTTTTTGCTCAGGTCATCAGCAATAGCTGCGGCTTGCTTATTCAGATCAGCATTGGCTATCTTTTCAAAGCCATCCGGATACGGCACACCCAGTTTGCGCATGGCGTTTATCTTAGCGCCTGTCATTGTTGTATCTAACTTTTGCGTGATTAGCCAGTCGTAGTTTGGCATTATGCTTCCCGGCGACATTAAACGCGGATCCATCAAGTGGTTATAATGCCAGGCATTGCCGTATTTTCCGCCTTCTCGGTGCAGATCGGGCCCGGTGCGTTTTGATCCCCACAGGAATGGGTGATCGTAAACAAACTCGCCTGCTTTGCTGTATTCGCCATAGCGTTCTGTCTCCGAGCGGAACGGTCTGACAGTTTGCGAGTGACAGTTAACACAGCCCTCTCGGATATAAATATCCCTGCCCTCCAACTCAAGCGGAGTATATGGTTTTACACTGGCGATTGTTGGAATATTTGATGAGATGGTAAGCGTTGGGATAAGTTCAATAGCGGTTCCTATCAAAATAACCACCAGGGCAACCAACATCATTTGTATAGGCTTGCGTTCTAAAAACCGGTGTTTTGTTTCGCCGGCCTCCACGTATAAGGTTTCCAATGGCATAGCTTCGGCGGCTTCATTGCTTACCAACTTGCCCTGCGCCATGGTGCGGAAGAGGTTATAGGCCATAACAATAGTACCGGTCAGGTACATGGCCCCGCCTATTGAACGCATTACATGCATAGGTATAATGCGTATGGTGCTCTCTAAAAAGTTAGGGTATTTCAGCAAACCTTCAGGAGTGAATTCCTTTAACATTAAGCCCTGGGTGAAGCCTGCCCAATACATGGGTACCGCATAAAATAAAATACCCAAAGTGCCTATCCAAAAGTGGAAAGACGCCATTTTTTTGGAGTATAGTTGCGTACCGTACATGCGCGGTATCAACCAATACAGTATGGCAAAAGTTAAAAAGCCGTTCCAGCCTAAGGCGCCAACGTGTACGTGGGCGACTATCCAGTCGGTAAAGTGGCCAATGGCATTTATTTGTTTAAGCGACAGTAAAGGCCCTTCAAACGTTGCCATACCGTAGGCTGTAAGGCCCACCACCATAAATTTCAGAATAACGTCATCGCGTACTTTATCCCAGGCTCCGCGCAGGGTGAGCAAACCGTTGATCATACCGCCCCAGCTTGGTGCTATCAGCATTATAGAAAACACCACACCTAATGATTGTGCCCAACTGGGCAGCGTGGTATACAATAAATGGTGCGGCCCGGCCCATATGTAAATAAATATCAACGACCAAAAGTGAAGGATGCTTAGTTTATAAGAATATACCGGCCGGTTAGCCATTTTGGGCAGAAAGTAATACATCATGCCCAGGTAAGGCGTTGTAAGGAAAAACGCTACGGCGTTGTGCCCGTACCACCATTGCACCAAAGCGTCCTGCACTCCGGCAAATAAATAATAGCTTTTAAAAGCTGATATGGGCAACTGCAAAGAATTAACAATATGCAAGACCGCTATGGTAACAAAGGTGGCTATGTAAAACCATATGGCAACATACAAATGACGCTCACGGCGTTTAAATATGGTACCGAACATGTTTATGCCGAATGCCACCCAGATGAGCGTAATGGCAATGTCAATGGGCCATTCCAGTTCGGCATATTCATGCGAGGTGGTAAGGCCCAACGGCAATGTTATAACTGCCGACAGAATAATAAGCTGCCATCCCCAAAAATGGATCTTACTTAAAAAGTCGCTGAACATGCGCGCTTTTAGCAGGCGTTGTAACGAGTAATAAACGCCCATAAAAATGGCGTTGCCCACAAAAGCGAAGATGACCGCGTTGGTATGCAGCGGGCGGATACGGCCAAAAGTTGTATACTGGTTGCCCATGTTCATGTCGGGCTTAAACAGTTGCATAGCCGCCAAAAGGCCCACCATCATACCGATGATGCCCCACACAATAGTGGCTATACCAAAATTCCGGACGATCTTATTATCGTAGTAAAATTTTTCGGGTTGCATATTAAATTAATTGGAATGTTTTAATGCTGTAAAATTATTTTGAAGCGGCTAGGTACGGAATGACCATCGTTGCGATGAAATATGATATAGGTCATTTTTCCGGCGCATCGGCAGGTTTATCGTCTAATAATATCCGTACCGATGGCGTATACATATCATCATGTTGACCATCGTGCTGCGCCCAGAAAAAAGCGCCCAGAAATATCAGGGCCAGCAGTACGCTGCACCCTATCAGAAAGTAAATTATGCTCATAGTAATTTGCGTTTTTTTGCCGCCAGATGCGTGGCCAGGCTGGTGAACGATATAATAGTAACCGTGCTTAACGGCATTAAAATGGCGGCTATAACAGGCGATAGTTTGCCCGTAACCGCGAAGCTTAAACCCACAAGGTTATATAGTAGAGATATGACGAATGAACCATAAACAACGTGCAGCGCGTCTCTTGAGAATTTTAAAAAGGCTGGTAGTTTTGCCAGTGAGCGCCCATCAAGTATCGCGTCACTCCCCGGTGAAAAGTTGTTCACGTTATCGGTTACGGCTATGCCCGCGTCGCTTTGTTTTAATGCGCCGGCATCGTTAAGGCCATCGCCCAGCATCATAACTTTATTGCCTTGCTTTTGCAGGTTACTGATAAAGTCTAGTTTGGCTTGTGGCGACTGTTCAAAATGCATCGCGCCGTCATTGCCAAAAACTGATGAAAGGTTGCTGCGCTCATGGTTATGATCGCCGGAAAGCAAATAAAGCTTATAATCAGACCTTAGCTTCCGCATTTCATATACCCCTTGCCGGTATTGGTGCTTTATGGCGAAATAGCCCCGATACCTGTCATCTATTAGGATATACACCATGCTACCATTGTCGCCCGATCTGTCATCGGCAGCATCCAATACAAATTTACCGCTGCCTAATTTTATGCTTCTGCCGTTAACATGCGCGGTAATGCCTTTGCCGGCAAACTCATTGTAAGCATCAACATAAGTGTCCCGATGCGCCGCTCCCAGGAATTGGCAAACCAACTGGCTTAAGGGATGCGATGAGTTGGCGCACACCGCGCTTACGGCATCCTTTTCTTCAGCGGTTAACTCGCCAACCAGATCAACGTTGCTGCCGCCTGCGATGCTTATGGTACCGGTCTTGTCGAACACAAGGGTATCAATAGCGGCTATTTGCTCTACCACGGCCGCGTTTTTCAGGTAGAAAAAGTTCCTGTCAAATATTCCCAGCGCTGCCGACATGGTGAACGGCGTGCTCAACGCCAAAGCACAAGGGCAGGCGATTATCAGTACCGCGGTTAGCGATGAAATTGCCCGGTGCATATCTGTTGGCATCCAATATAAAAACGAACCGATAGCTATAATCAACAATACGACGGAAAAGTATTTGCTAACCTTTTGGTTAAAGGTTTCTATCCGGTCATCCTGGTTGCGGGTAAAAGCTTCGTTGTTCCATAAACGGGTAAGGTAACTTTGCGATACCGGCTTTACCACCTCCAGCTCAATGGCGCCACCCATTTGCCTGCCGCCGGCGTAGATAACTTCGCCAAGCGTTTTATTTACAGGTACAGATTCACCGGTTACAAAACTGAAATCAACCCGGGCATCGCCCTTTAAGAGAATGGCGTCAGCAGGTATAATTTCCTGGTGGCGCACGCGGATGCGCCGGCCAACTGTGAGATCAGCCAGTGGGATATGCTTTTCTCCGTCCTCATCCAGCACCTGCACGGCAACGGGGAAAAACGAGCGATAATCACGCTCAAATGATAAATGGTAGTAAGTTTTACGCTGCACAAATTTGCCAATCAGCAAAAAGAAGATCAATCCGCAAAGCGTATCAACAAATCCTGCGCCTGTATTGGTTGCTATTTCTATCCATGAGCGAATGAACAAAACTGCGATGCCTAAAGCCAGTGGAAAATCAATATTAAGCACCTTATTGCGCAGGTTGGTATAGGCCGATTGTATGTAACCCCAGCCACTATAAAAGGTAACAGGCACGGTAAACACCAAATTCAGCCATCCGAAGAAATATTTGAATGATGCGTCATGCGCAGAGAAGCCCAGGTACTCCGGGAAGCTCAGCAGCATCACATTGCCGAAACAAAAACCTGCTACCGCTATTTTTCTTACCAGGTCATCCTTTTTGCTGAAAACCTGATTTTTTACAATATCCTGCAAACTTATCAGTGGTTCGTAACCAATTAGGTCAAGCAGTTCAACAACGCCTTTAAGATTTATCTCTTTGTTATTAAAGCGGATATTTACTTGCTTACGCAAAAAATCAACCCTGCTATAATAAATTGCCGGGTTAAGTCTATTCATTTGCTCTAACAGCCAAATGCATGAGCTGCAATGGATATGCGGGATGTAAAAGGTTACTATGGTGAGGTCGTCATCGGCATATTCAACCAGATCCTTAACAATGGATGGTTCAAGCAGGTAATCCAGCCGGCTATCTTCTTTAGCCCGGTTAGCGCCCGGATGATCATTATAACAATAGTAATTACCTAGTCCGCTTTTTGAGAGTATGCTATAAACCTCTTTGCAGCCATGGCAACAAAAATCTTTATCGCCAATGCTAAATTGCTCATCGGGGCAATCATTACCGCAGTGATAGCAGGTAGTAGTGTCAAGAGTGATGACGCTCATATTTTGTTTTTTTACTACGCCAAAGTTGCGTAAGCGCACATAGTTATACCATGACGGCAGCCTGCCTAAAAAATGACGGTGATCACATTTTACAGCATCAAAAGGCGATGAGCGCAGAAGACCTTACATGTTTAGAATAAACCATAAGGGGGATATTGACATGCCGGGCCAGTTTTTTTGTTTGACTACCGTTAAAAAAAGCATCAATAATATTGCGTTTGCCGTGGCTCATAACAATCATATCAGACATGCTGTGTTCGCAGATCCAGTCAAGGCCGTGTTCTACATCCATACTTTTTACATGCCGGTAATATATTTTATCGTAATTGGCTTTACAGGTTATGGCGCTTAAAAAATTATCGGTCATCTTTTGATGTTCCGGGATGTCGTATTTTTCATCGGTGATATGAGCTATCAAAATCTCGGCATTAAAGTTTCTGGCAAATGCAGCCAGAGAATAAATTATTTCCAGATCGTGCTCATTCAGATCGGTGGCAAAAGCTATTTTTCTTATCCTCTTATAATTGGTTTCTTGTGGGATCAACAACAAAGGAAAATCGGCACTTTCAATCATATCCTTGCTATTACTCCCTAAAAACAATCTGCTTAGCACACCCGCACCTGACATTCCCATCACCACAAGCGGAACATCTTCGCTGTTTACAATTTGCTTAACCACTTCGGGCACACTTCCGGCTTTGCCGGTAAAATCTATACGGGGATATGCAACTTTTTCGGGATCAAGTTTCTCCTGATTGGTCAACTTATCAGCGGTGAGATACAATTGTCTGTTCACACCATCCTTTATTGAATCGTAATCCTCCAAGGGCCAAACTATTGTATCTGCTAACGCAGCTTCTGCCGGTACCAAAAACGCGTTACAAAGCTTAACATCTGTTTTTAATACTTTGGCTAATTGAACTGCGTAATGCGCGGCATTGTCGGCGCTGGTTGAAAAATCAGTAGGAACAAGAATGGTTTTCATCACAAATTAATTATGCGTTTAACATGAATTATCTTAAAGTAAGGGCGTCACTTACGTTATATAGCGCCATTTCAAGGCCGCGGTCAAGTTTATAGATATCATCATAATTAACCAGTTCCCCCTCAATCATCTGGCAGGTGATATAAGTTATTTTGATCGGTATTGGCTTTGCAAGAACAAAGTTGCGGCGCTTTTCATTAGTCATAGATCTTTTTAACACACTGATCTGTTTTTCCTGCTGATCATTTTTTAGGAGCATGGCTGCAAGTTCAGCTGGGTTTTCTACGCGGATGCAACCGTGGCTCAGATCACGCCGTGTTCGGTTAAAAAGGGATTTGTCTGGCGTATCATGCAGGTAAACCGAATAGATATTTTTAAAACGGAACACCAGCAACCCAAGCGCGTTATCACATCCCGAGGCTTGATTAATAAAGTATCCTTTTGGCGCTCTTTGTATCTGCAGCAACATTTCGCGGCCAGGATTTTCAATAGCGCCCTTTGCGTCGTATATCGTCAGATCATTCTGATCCAGATAGGCAGGGTTCTTAATGGCCTTAGGCAGTATTTCTTTGGTAAATATACTGTGGGGCACTTTCCATTCGGGCGCGGTGGTAAAATAGGTTATGCTGCTTTGTAAAACAGGCGTTGGGTTTGTTGGGCTACCCACTATAACCTTAAACTCTCTTGTAGTATCGGGCAAGTGGTAGGTTAGTTTAAACGACGGGATATTTACCTGCACATATACAACATTATCATCAAGCTCCGCCCAGCGCAAACGTTCCATGTTGATAGCTACCTTACGTACGGTCTCTTCGGGTACACTGTAGCAATCGCCGTCATACTGTCCTTTAAGCTGGCGCATTTTGTATTGCAGATCTGCATACATTTTTGATTTAGGCTGCACGTTCAATATTCCGCCCTTAAAATCAGGTTGGGATAATATGGCCCTTAACTCCTTTTCAGCGCTAAGGGGTAAACCTAAACCGTTATCTAAGGAAATCTGGCCATAATTGGGATTAAGTTTGCCATAATGCAGGTAGTTGATCATGGTGATCATGGCATCGGTTAACATGATATCAAACCGCGCTTTCTGCTCGTCGCTTAATTTATCGGGGGTTTCAAATATGGCGTGCAGCTTATCATACATCAACTCTTTGGGATGATAATCAGCCGGTAAAAGACCATATTGTAAAACGCAATCTATCAATAACATGGCCTGCCATTTGGCTTCCTGATTGCTTGATCTGCTAACCAGGGCAGGCATAAATTTATCTGCACGGTAAAAGCGTGCCACTGAGCGGGGGAAATTTAATGATTGGATGGTTGACACAGCAGTAAGCTGCGTTTCTATCTCGCGCGAAACAGCGGTATCGGTTTTTGTTTGCGCATCACAGGTTAATACAGCCCATATTAACGACAAAAAAACAATTGAACCGAACTTTTTCATAGCCATTTTTTAATAGGCTAAAGTTCGGCACTATGATCAGGCTGCAGAATGACGCCTGTCAGCAGAAATACTGACGGTGGACACAAAAATGTTCCCGCATGCTTAAGCATGCGGGATTAGAATTGCTTTACTTTTTATTTTTAGGTCTGAAGTCGAACATCCTTGAAATAGTAAAGCCTAAGCGATATTGCCCCTGCGAAAAGCGTGATTGTGTATTGCTTAAATAGCTGATCTCTGATATAGCATTGGAGTTGCTGATGTTAACTGTAAAAACGTGTCCACCTGTTTCAATCTCTAAACCTACGCCTATAGGGTCCTGAAAATTAACATTGTTTGTTCTAAACGTTGAGAATGGATGAGCATAATCCACTAAAATGCTCATATGATTGCTAAGCCCTATACGCGCGGCTGCCTGCAATGCAAAAAACTGCTGCTCGGCAGGCAATGGATAGGGTGTGTTGTTGCGCACAAAGGTTGGCGATAATTGTAATGAAAGTCCCGGAGAAAACTTACGCGCAATAGAAGCCTGTAACAGAAACGAAGCCCGGTCCTCAAACTTTTGATAAACCCCATATGGCCGTATACCGGTCTCCCCAATTAAGGTTACAGCGAATGGCGTTTTGTCATCAGATGTTTGGTGCATTAAAGCATATTTTAAATTTAACTGTACCAATTGCCCTATGGTGCTCCTGCCAAGTGCGATATTAAATTTATCGCTAACGCCGTACTCAAAACCAAAATAAACGTCATTTACCCTATCCAAGCCAAAAGCGGTTTGCGGGCCGCCGTTTTTCCCGGCCAGGTCGCCAAAACGGTGAATGATCAAATAGTTGAAATTTTGTTTCTTGA
>CBFGNU010000045.1:0-18393 GCA_965650195.1 uncultured Mucilaginibacter sp.
ATATGTAGCCCGAGCCCATTATTTTCAAAGCTAATGAGCCGTATTTTATAACTTCAGGTTCGTGAGTGAAGAATTTAATTATCCATTCAGAGAACAAAAGAAATAATAGCATTACAAAACCCATAAAAATGGCGTTGTATTTTGCGGCAGTGTTCACACTTTGTTCGGCGCGGTCAAACTTTTTGGCACCTAGGTTTTGGCCCACCAATGTAGCTGCTGCGTTGCTCAATCCCCACGCCGGCAAAATAAAAAATATCACGTTCCGCATGGCTAATTGATAACCTGCTGATGCATTGGTGCCATCTGTTTCAGCAACCAAACGTGTTACCGCAATCCAACTGCCGCTGGCAATAATAAATTGTAGCGTAGCCGGCCATGCTATTTTTATGATCGATTTTACAACTGTCGCGTCGAAGCCAAAATCGGCCATGCTGAATTTAATGATGCCGTTGCCTTTGTATAAATGATAACATTGATATAGTACCCCTGAAGTTCGACCGGTAACTGTTGCTATTGCAGCTCCCTTTAACCCTAAGAAGTGAATCAGGATAGGGCAGAGGATAATATTTACCGCGCTGGCTATCCAAAGGCTTTTCATGGCCATTGCTGCGTTACCAGCGCCACGATATATCCCGTTTATAAGGAATATCAGCATTATAACCACGCTGCCGCCAAACATAATACGCGTAAAAATGGAACCTTCGGCAACCACTTCGGGGCTAGCACCCATTATCTCTAGAACATGCGGCGCAAAGATGGTGCCGACTATAGTTAATACAACAGATAGCACAACAGCTACCAAAATAGCCTGCGCGCCGGCATGGCCAGCCGCTTTAGGCTCTTTCTCGCCTACACGCCGTGCCACAACTGCCGTTGCAGCAACACTTAAACCAATTGCTATAGAATATACTATCGTGATAACAGATTCTGTTAAGCCAACGCTGGCTATGGCATTTGGCCCTAATTTGCTCACAAAAAATATGTCAACCAAGGCAAATACGCTTTCCAAACTCAGTTCCAGTATCATAGGTATAGCCAACAGAAACACCGCTTTGCGGATACTTCCTTCGGTATAATCCTGTTCCTTGCCACTAAGTGAAAGTTTTATAGCGGATAAAAATTTTTTGAAGGTCATGGTATGTAATAGGCTATAGGTTACGCGAGTACCTCACAAGAATAACCATTTGAATTTAAAATTTGTATTATTTTTTCGGGTGCAACAATGGATGCTTCTACGCGCAGGATCTTATCGCAATCCTCCATATCAAAATTGATAAGGCTATCAGGAAATTGATCTTCGAGCTGCTGAATTAATAGTTCAGACAGTTCAACCTCCGCTACATTTGTTTTGAAAACTTCAACTATCATAATTAAAAACTATTAAACGTTTAAACCTTCGCAAGCGCTACAGCAATATTTTTTAATTGCCTTATATGCCGCTTGGTGTGTACATTAAAGAACCACAGGAATTCCAGGCGGGTAAATGGGCCGAACCCAGGCACTTCAAATACAGTGCATATTTCGGTCAGATTTAAAGTTTCCGCCGCGTGTATCAGTCGATCAAATATTTTTTCAAGTCCTTTTAACAAAACATCCTTGTCCTTTGGTTTATCGTCCGGCAAGATAAAATCCGGCGATTTCATTTTTATCTCAAAATTGAGAAACAGATCTGCTATAGCCTTCACCTTCTCGTCGGGCTGCCTGTCTGTTGGTGTGGTGTCTGCGTATAGCAAATCTGCACCAAGGGCTTTTAATATATGTTCTGATACTTGTGCTGCTGTCCAACTGCCTTCAAATGGTATGGTATTGAATGTTTCCCTATCAATTGCTGAGATAGCTTCTATTAATTCCGCTTTAGTATCAGCAAGTTCTTGTAAAATATTCATAGGTAGATGTTTAAATGCAGCACCCGAAAATGAGGGTGCTGCAATATAATTTTACTGCTGAACTTCTCTGTAATTCACCATCCACTGTATGCCGAACTTGTCGAAAAGCAATCCGAAATAGTCGCCCCAGAATTCTTTTTTTAACGGCACTATAACGTTAGCACCTTCAGACAGGCCCTTAAAAATTGCTTCCGTTTCTGCCATGCTATCCGGCGACACTGATATAGAAAAGTTATCGCCAAAGTTTAACTTCTGACCCATAGAAGTAAGGCAATCAGTACCCATCAGCATATTACCCCATATTGGTAACGCTATGTGCATTATCTTGTCTTTATCTTCATCGGGTACGTTTGCACCATGCTCGGTATCGCTAAACCGCATAACCATAGCGAACTCGCCGCCGAAAACTGATTTGTAAAAGTTGAAAGCTTCTTCGGTATTACCTTGAAAGTTCAAATAAGGATTGATAGTTGCCATTGTTGTGTTGTTAATATTGATTAAAAGTAGACCGTTAAATAATAATGCTAAAATAGTTGGTATTTTGATTTAAACAAATGGGTGTAAAAGTCAATTGTAGGGGGCATTTGAGACATTTTTTTTATCTTGCCGTTCACAACAGTTTTACCATGAAAAACTTAGGTATTTTACTTACACACAATTATCGTTTATTAAGCGTTGCCGCGATATTGGATGTATTTGAGAGTGTTAATCGCTTTTATAAGGGCGAAGGCAAGGAATCTGCTTTCAATATTAGTCTGTTTTGCGCTGAAAAAAGCTCAGCATACACCGAATTCGACAACTACCATTTGCAAGCTGTGGATGGTGCGCCACAGCAGGATATCATTTTTGTCCCGGCATTTCGGTCTGATGATATTCGCGCAGCAGTTTCGGCCAATAAGCCTTTTGTGCACTGGCTGCAGCAACAATTTAGCGGTGGTTCAGAAATAGCTTGCGTGTGTACCGGCGCTTTCCTGCTGGGCGCCACCGGATTGCTTAATGGTAGGCCGGCTACTACTCACGTTGACGCTTGTAAGGCTTTCACAGATAGTTTCCCCGCCGTAAACTTACAGCCAGATAAAGTGGTTACCGGCGAGGGTGGGCTTTATACAAGCGGCGGTTCAACATCCAGCTTTCATTTAATGCTGCATTTGCTGCAGAAGTATTGTGGTAAAGAAATAGCAGTACGCGCTGCTAAACTTTTTTCCATTGATATGGACCGCGAACAACAAACTTACTTTAGTACTTTTTATCCAGCGCAACAGCATAACGACGAATTGGTTGCAATGGCCCAGCAGCGGATAGAAGAGGGCTTTCATCAAAACGGAACAATTGAGGATCTAATTAAGGAGATACCGGGCAGTCGCCGTAATATTTTACGAAGGTTTAAGCAAATAACAGGTATCACCCCAATTGAATATCTGCAAAAAACCCGCATCGAAGCAGCAAAGAAACTTTTGGTGCAAACCAATCAGCAAATGACGGAGGTGATGCTTAACTCGGGTTATAATGATCCAAAAGCCTTTAGAAAAGTTTTCCGTAAAGCCGTAGGGATGACACCGACTGGATATAGGGAAAAGTTTTTTATGGGGTGAGTTGCTTTATGGATAATGGTTTATTGTTCAAGGAGATAATTTAAAAAATAAACTTTCAATAAATTTTGAAAGTTTAAAATATAGTTTTACATTTGTATATGGAATTGCAAGAAGCCAGGTTAAAGTTTATAGAAGCATGGGGTAAACTGGGAACAGAGTGGGGGATAAACCGTACCATGGCACAGGTACACGCCTTGCTGCTGATAACTCCCGGCGAGTTGACTACAGAAGAGATAATGGAGCAATTGCAGATATCTCGCGGTAACGCTAATATGACGCTACGCGACCTGATAGGATGGGGGCTGGTAGAAAAAAAGCACCGCGCAGGCGAACGTAAAGAGTATTTTTTTGCCGATAAAGATACCTGGAACATAGCCCGGCAGGTTGCTAAGGAACGTCGTAAACGCGAGTTAGATCCGGTACTTAAGGTGTTAGATGAATTGTGTAAGGTAGAAGGGGACAAAAAAGACGAGAATTTTAAAACCTTCAATAAGTCTATAAACGACATTAATAAACTGGCAAAAAACGTAGATAGAACTTTAGAAACCATGATAAAAGCAGAAGAAAATTGGTTTTGGGGTTCTGTCCTTAAAATATTTAAATAAAAAAATTTGAAAATAAATTTCAATTATTCCTGAAAGTATAATTTTATAAAAATGAAAACCTTAGCTAACTACCTTTTACTTTTTGATGCCGAATGCCCTATCTGCGATGCATACAGTCGGGCTGTAGTTAAAAGCGGATTAATAAACAACGACGGCCGTAAGGCATATCAAACTGAACTTGATGCGCAAACTTGTCCGCTTGTTGATAGACAGCGCGCGGTTGATCAGATCGCATTGGTCAATTTAGAAACAGGAAATGTGAGTTATGGAGCAGAGAGTATTTTAAGGCTATACGCAGCAGAATATCCTTTCTTCAATAAGCTACTTACTTTCCGCCCCTTGATGTGGATATTAAACAAACTGTATGCGTTCTTATCTTTTAACCGCAGAGTCATCATCCCACCAACTGGTCGGATTTACAGTTTGCAACCAACACTGAAACTGCATTATCGCATAGCTTACTTAATATTAACATGGTTTATAACCTCAATTATACTTACAAAGTATGCAGCTTTACTGGCTGATGTGGTTCCGGTTGGGGGTAGCCTCAGAGAGTACTTCATTTGTGGCGGACAAATAATATTCCAGGGGATTGTGATAAGCTTCACCGCGAAGCAAAAAAGATGGGATTATTTAGGCAATATGATGACGATATCTTTCGCCGGAGCACTGTTGCTGGGCTTAATGCTGATAGCAGCTAACTGGATAGGAAATAACCCTATATTATACCTGTGCTATTTTATGTGTGTTGCCGGCCTGATGTTTTTAGAGCATATCCGCAGAAGCAAACTATTGGAAATAGGATGGTGGTTAACCATAAGCTGGGCATTTTATCGGGTTCTCATCTTATTACTTATACTTATCTAAACCTTATCATCATGAAATACAAAAAAATAATACTGGCTGGCGCCAACGGTTATATGGGCAGCGTATTTACCGACTACTATAAAGATATTGCAGCAGAAATTGTTATTTTAAGCAGGAAGCCTGAAGCGCCTAACCGGAATATCCGCACACTTGTTTGGGATGGTAAAACGGAGGGTGATTGGGCGAAACAGTTGGAAGGCGCTGACCTGTTAAATAACCTGTGCGGTAAAAATGTTAACTGCCGATATACTGAAAAGAATAAAGCGGAAATATTTGCATCAAGGTTATTACCAACTGCTTTGCTGGGTAAGGTTGTAGGTAAGTTAGCTGAGCCGCCTAAACTCTGGATCAATATGAGTTCTGCCACTATCTACCGCCATGCCGAGGATCGGCCTCAGGACGAAGAAACGGGAGAAATAGGTTATGGCTTTTCTATTGATGTTTGTAAGCAATGGGAGAGAACATTCTTTAACAGCAACACTCCAGGAACCAGGAAAATTGCTTTGCGCATGGGGATTGTAATGGGGCGTGGCGACGGGGCTTTCCCGCGCTTACTTAATCTGGTAAAACTGGGAATGGGCGGCAGGCAAGGTTACGGCGAGCAGTATATATCATGGGTGCACGAGCGGGACGCCATTGCTTGCACAGAATTTTTACTAACACATGAGAACATTACCGGCGTGGTAAACTGTACCGCGCCGCAGCCTGTTAAAAATAAAGAATTTTTGAAAGCGTTGCGTGTAGCATGGGGAGTACCGTTTGGTTTGCCTGCGCCCGCATGGCTGTTGCAGATTGGCCTGGCAATTATTGGCAGCGAAATGGAACTGATACTAAAAAGCAGGTGGGTGTTATCAAAGCGACTGATAGATGCCGGTTATCAATTTCAATTTAGCAAGGCGGACCATGCCATTAACGATATTTTGAGCATTAAAAACTGAACATTAATTTAACCCTGAACCATATCATGAAAAGGATCTTCTCAAATAAGTTTAACGGATTTTTTGTACCTAATCTGTTTGCAGTTGTTACTTTAGCTGCTACACATTATTTCGGCGACAGTAACGGCGTTTTAATATTTGCTGAGTTTATAATAGTTCCGCTTGTAATGGGTATTATAAGTGCATGGTATTGGCGAGAAATAGAGTTGCCATCCAGGGTTGTAATGCTAAACACAACTTTAAATTGTTTTGCCGCAATTTTGCTGAGCGCCTTCTTTTTTGGGGAGGGCATTATTTGCCTGGTAATTGTATCGCCCTTACTATTTACATTTATCTGGCTTGGGTTAAAAATGGGGAAGGGCATGTTCCAAAAAAACAATTCCACGTTGAATGTAAGCGTTTTCGCTGCTCTACTACTCATTTTTATTGCCGATTCTGTATCCGAACATCACTACCAAAATATGGTATCTGATGAGATCGTTATTAGCGCCACACCTGATAAAATATGGAGGAATGTTGTAGCCTTCGAACGCATAAAGCAACAAAACAAATACTGACTATTTAAGGTAGGTATGCCTAGTCCGGTAGAGTCCACTGTTACAGGTTACCATTTAGGAGCAGGACGTAAATGCATTTTCAGCAACGGGTATGTGTTTGATGAAAAGATAGTTACATATGATGTGAACAGAAATTTAACTTTTGATGTCACTCATCAGCCCCGAGACCCCGAGATAATGGGCCATATTGATATACTACGCGGCCAGTTTCTTTTGAAGGATAACGGTAATGGTACAACTACTTTGATTGGTAACAGTTGGTATAAATTGTATGTGTTTCCTACTTGGTATTATGATATATGGGCAAAAAGCATTACCCGTAACGTACACTGGCGTGTAATGGAACATATTAAGGAATTGAGCGAGGCTAAGTAATGTTCAATTTTGTTGTTAAATACTTAGGTTTTCTAAAACACTTGCCAGGTACCGGTTTGGTGTTTGATGCCTGGCTGAAAATATGGGCGCTATTAAATAACCCAAAACTACTGGACTATATGGATGACATAGAGCGCGAAGTGTCCCAATGGGAGGGAGTTAATATGGGTTTGCATAAATATGGAGGCTTACAATTTAACTATAACAACCATGAGCTGGGCCATATTCACGGCAATGGTTTGTTAGATATGTTACTCAATCTCACTTTAAAGCAACAGCTAAAGCAAGATGGTAAAATATTTGATCATCACATATTTAAAAATACCGGCTGGATAAGCTTTTACATAAAAACCAAAGCGGACAAAGACTATGCTCTACAATTGTTGAAATTGGGCTATGAACTACAGCGGCAGAAAAATTTACTCTCCCCAAGCCGTGATCATAATACTGCGCTGCCCGCCGTAGTTACGGTGCTCGCATAAATAAATACCTTGCCAGGTACCTAACGCGAGCCGGCCATTGCGGATGGGGATGGTCACCGATGCCCCTAGCATAGATGCTTTTATATGCGCGGGCATATCATCCGGCCCTTCATCATCATGCTGGTATTCAGGATCATTTTCCGGAACGGTTTTGCTGAAATACATTTCAAAATCCTTGCGTACTGTGTGGTCGGCATTCTCGTTAATGGTAAGCGAAGCTGAGGTGTGCTGCATAAATACCTGGCAAATGCCGGTTTTTATCTCGCTGATCTGCGGCAGGGCATTGATAACCTCTGTGGTTATTAAATGAAACCCGCGCCTGCTTTGACCAAACCTTATTTGTTGCTGAAAGATCTTCATATTTTATATATGCACTAGCGCTGCAAATATCATGCGATGATTTTATTAAAAAAGCCCGGTTTTGCCGGGCTTTTTCTTACTTAGATGTTTTATTTATTTACCGATGATGGTGACGCTGTACCGCCCACAGCTGATGTACCAGGCGTCGCCACCTCGATTTTAGCTACTGGATCATTCACCAAGTCTATCATGGCTGTAACTTCATTAACAACCGCCTCTGTAGTTCCGGAGTAACCTACGTATTTAAAGCGGATATCGCCGTTTTTATCGATAATAAATTTGGTTGGTATGCCCTCAACCTTAAAGGTGCTTATCACTTTTGACTGGCGTTTGTCTGCACCTTTTTCGTCCACTAAAACGTGAAAACTGTAATTGTTTTCTGCTATAAACCTTTTAACACCAGGCAAATAATTACTGCCTGTTTCCCAGGTATCAATAAACAGGAAAACCACATCGGGATTGTCTTTATATTTATTTTGCGCTATTTGCATACCGGGGAAGGACATTTTGCAAGGTCCGCACCAGGTTGCCCAAAAATCAATAATTACGGTTTTGCCTTTTAAGTTCGCCAGCGAAACCGGTTTACCCTGCAGATCCTTAAGCGTAAATAACGGCGCAGGATCCTTTATCATTTTACTGTTCAGTTCTTTTTTAAGCTCCGCCAACTGTTGCTTGTTGGCAACAGAACCTTCATTACCCAGCACCTTTTGTTGCTCTTTTTCAAACTTCTTTTTTTCCTGGTCTTTTTTGGCACTATTAGCTTTTTGAAGGTTTGTCCAATAGGTGTTAAAACCGGTCATCCCACCTTTGGCGCCTGCGTATGCTTTTTTTAATTCCTGTTCTATTATGTTCGAGTTTTTTCCATTAGTTATACTTTGCTCCGCTACCTGCAATGCCTTATTATGTTTACCGGCCGAGTTTAACATTAGAACATAATGCTCAGTAATTTCCGCGTCGCTGCCAGGTTGACGGTCATAAACCCCCTGCATATATTTAACAGCCTCATCAAACTTATGCTCTTTCCATAAAATAAAAGCGTAGGTGTCTGCAAAGGCGTCGTATGAGTTTTGAGCAGCAGGAATCAATTCTGCAGCGGTACCAGCTTTATTATTGGCAAGGGTAAGGTCAAGTGATTGCCTTGACAATTGCTCTGCATTGGCCAGATTTACGCTGTCAAGCGCCCAGCTCCAGGCAACGCTGTTCAATAGGTTAGGCAAATCGGTTTTATCAGACAGCTGCCCTGCGTATTTATAGTAAGTTGCCATATCCTGGCGTTTTAAATAAACAGGCAGTATCCGCATTAATAACGCGTCCTTTGATGTTACAGATAATTGTGGATGCTTTGCTACAAACTCATTAAAAATTGCCTCCTTTTTTTCGAGATCCTTTTCCTGCTGAATGCTTTTTACGGCTTCGTTTGTAACAGTTATTCCATCCGGAAAACGCGTTTTTATAACTTTTGTTAATGAATCAGCAGATGCATCGCTCTTCATTATTTTATAAAGCATTACCGCCTTTAGCTGATCATTCTCATCGTTACGTTTTGCTAGTTCTATTATCTTTTTATTTACTATAGCTGCATTTGACAGGTCGCCGGCCAGTAAATTGTAATAACCTTCCTCATAGCGCTTTTCGCTTTGAGGATACAGCTCGAATTCCTTCTTGTAAGCTGCTATTCCTTCGCTGTTGTTCAGTTCTATCTCGGCGGCCTTATTACCCACACGCCCGGTTATAATTACTGCTTTTGCTGCATAGGCGCCTTCAACAGGCTTATCACCGTCGTAAACCAACGTTATATAACCTTTTCCCGAATTAGCATCTATTACAGAATTGTTACTCAATACCATAAAAAAAGCTTTTGCGTCAACCGGAATGCTTATCTCGCCTTTGTAAACTTTTCCCTGGGCTACCACCGCAATATCTACCGGAACGTAATCTGAATTTTTGCGGAAATAAACTTTCGCTTGAGGCTTGCCGGGAATTTTTGCTAACGGTGTACCTGCCGGGTTATAAGTGAACGATATTTTTTCTCCGCTATGCGGATAAGGTGTTGAAAGCACTAAATGCGCACTGCTTTGTGCAAAAACACCATTAACTACCAAATAAACCACTATTAGCAGTATATATTTTACATTTTTCATCCCACTCTCAATTTTTAGTCAAGTTAGGAAAAATTAAACGTTATTATTGGATTTGCCGTTGGGAAATTGCGGATGGTCTAAAGTTAAGCTACAGCGAAAAAATCCAGTTGAAAATCTAAAAGAAGGATAATTATCTATCTTTAGATGATTTAACAGGTTTATGAAAATGAAAAATGTAATTGTTGCTATACTATCTTTAATACCGTTTATCGGTTTCGCTCAAAATGAATATAAGGCGTCTAACGGAAAAATCTATCACGTTGGCGACACTGTTAAGGTAGCTTTAGGGTCAATGCCCGACGGAAATTTCAAATATATATTGGCCAGCCAGCCTTCCTTTTTACCCCCGCGCCGTAATAGCAACGATTTGAGTGCCCGAAGGGATTTAGCGCATACTAATGCTGTTATAAAAAAAATAAAAACCGGCAGCCGCTTAACTGATAATGGCAACAAAATGATTCTGGTTGTTAAAGGTAACGGTTTAATTAATTTTGACATTTGGATTGAGGAAGCCATTGCCGCTTGCGAGGTTACGCCATGCACTACTTCAAACGGCATTGCAACGATGCCTGCTGCAAGTGTGGCCGACGAACTGCTTAAATTAAAAAAGCTACTTGATGCTGGCGCGCTCACGCAGGATGAATTTAATGCCCAGAAGAAGAAATTGTTAGGAAATTAGGGGTCTTCCAGCTGTGTTTGTTAAACAAAACCGGTTTAATACTTTACATTGTTGTGGTACTTATTTGATAGTAAAGATCTTACCTTGACTTATAGTCGTATAATTGCCCTTCCTAAATGATTAAACAATTATTTTTATCCTTTTTCTTGGTAGTAACCTTATCGTCACGCGTCTTATCGCAGGGATGTAGCGATGCCGGATTTTGCAGCCTTGGTGCTTTAAAGAACGTAGCGGATGGTTCTCAACCCAAAAGAATGCTTGATATAGGTTTTAATTTTGGCTACGGCGAGCAAAAGACGATTACTTATAATCCCTATATTCAATATGGAGTAGTAATTAGTGAACGTGTATCTATTCAGGGAAAATTAACATCCACCTACGCAAACGGCTTTTTAGGTAGTAAATTTAATCTGGGAGACGTGTACGGCGTGGTAACTTACACACCCACCAATTATCCGAATAGCAGTTTAAGGCTTATTGGCGGTATAAAAATACCGTTAACCACTGCAAATGATAAAAACGCAGCCGGATTGGCTTTGCCGTTGGATTATCAATCAAGCATTGGTACTTATGATGTAATAGCAGGGGTCAATTACATATATAGCGGGCATCTTGAAGTTGACGCGGCCTTACAAGTACCCGTTATTCAAAATAATAAAAGCAGTTTTTTCCCTGATAATTTTCCACCTGATAGCCGCCTCAATAATTTTCCGCCAACCAATCAGTTTCGCCGCCGGCCAGATGTTTTGTTTCGTTTAGGATATTATATAAATCTTCCTGCATCTTTTTCGCTTAAGCCAAACCTGTTGGCCATTTATCACACAGGCAATGATAGCTATTTAAACAGGACAAATATGCGGGTTGAGTTGATCAACTCGCAAGGGCTTACACTTAATGAAGGCGTTAACATAACCAAGCAGTTTGGTAATAATAACCGCCTTGAACTTATTGCTGCCATGCCTGTAATAGGCAGAAAACTTCGCCCCGATGGTTTAACCCGTAAATGGGTTTTAAACGTGCAGTATTCTATTGCTTTTTAAATTACAGTCAGCTTGGCCAAATATTGGCCAAACTCATCTTCCAATAAAACTTCCATATTAAAGCCGCATTCAGACGCAAGCGATGCCATAGTGTGTTCATCTACATAAAGCCAGTTGAACCATTCTGATCTTACTTTATTGTAAGCGTATTGATAAGTTATTTCGCCGTAATAATGGCCGGCGGGTTTGTCGCCTTTAAACAAATAAGCGACGTCTGAAGAATCAAATAATATCTGCCCATCAGGGTTGAGCAGGTTTTTAAGATGTAAAAGCAGCGCCTTAAGCCTCTCTACCGTTCCGGCTAGGCCAATACCGTTCATCAATAATAATAACGTATCAAACCCGGCCTGGTTATATTCAAATATATTTGCCTGTATCGGTTTTTCAACTCCTCTATCGCGCATAACGCTTACCAGTAAGGGTGAGATGTCTAAGGCCGATATGTCAACTCCGTGTTGCTGAAGTGTTAACGCGTGGCTTCCCGCGCCAGCACCTATGTCAAGCACTTTACCGTTGCATCGCTCAATTGCCAGCCATTCCAGATCGGGCATTTCATCTTCGGTTCTGAAATAAACCTTAACAGGCATCTCTTCGCGCGGACCATATTTATTGTAGATCCAAAGCTTACCTACGTGAGTTTTGTTATGGTAATCGTATATAGCCTGTCCTAAAACATCTTCCATACGGCAAAAATATTATAATGGATAACTAATACTTTAAAACAAATCTTTATATTTTTGTTAAACATCTATACCTCGTCCATTCCTATGAAAAAAACTCGCTGTTTATTAACGTCGATTTGTATTGTTTTTGCCACAACAGCCTGCAAAAAACAACCTGAGGTGAAAATTTCGTCTAGAAACGCCGCTTTAATAGTTGGAAAGTGGGTGGCCAACCAACAGCATACATTAATATACAGTCTGGATAATAATACACTGCTGAAAGATACTATTATAAATTATGATGCTGCCGGTAACCTTAATTGGTGGTATGAAATATATAATGCCGACGGAAATGCTTTTGTTACAGGTAAACCTTACAGGCACAACGGCGTAATAAAGGCGGACACAACTTCATTTTTAAAATACACTATCAACGGCTCCGATATGATGCTTAAACTTTATGGTGGAGGAAGCGAAACAAAATCGATACAAAATTTAACGGAAAACAATATGGCTCTTGAAAGTGTCTATAATGCTTTACCGCGCCCGGCCTGGGGCCTTGATATACGAAACGAATATCATTTTGTAGAACAAACGTTTTATGCAAAACAATAGCAAAAAAAAATCGCTCCGAAGCGCGGAGCGATTTTATATCAATTATTTGTGATAAGGTTTAAGTAATTAACATTTAAAAATAATGCTTAGAATTCAACCCAACAAATAATAGGAGGCACTATTTTGAAAAACTGACGAATACGTCAGTTTTTGGGGAAGAAAATGGCACAAAACGACATTTTGCTATATGGCTAAATTGCAAAACATCATTTGGTAAACGATTTATATTATAAAAAAAAGCCCTCCCGAATACCGGGAAGGCTTGAATTATATTAATGCAGTAAGCGTTATTGTAATTTACCTAAAGCAACTTTAATGCGATTCATAGCATCTATCAGTTTTTCTTCTGAAGCTGCATAGGATATTCGTATAGATTTTTTATCGCCAAATGAATCACCACCCACGGTTGATACATGGGCTTCTTCTAGAAGATAGATGCTTAATTCGTCAGCGTCATTAATTGTTCTGCCATTATAGCTTTTACCAAAGAATGTGGTAACATTCGGAAAGAAATAAAATGCTCCTCCCGGAAGATTTACTTTAATGCCCGGAATAGAACTTAGCATATCATAAACAATACCACGGCGTTTTTGGAATGCTTCGCGCATTTGTAATACAGTCTCTAGTCCACCTTCGTAGGCTGCAAGGCCCGCGCGCTGTGTAATTGATGAAGTTCCTGATGTAACCTGGCCCTGCAATTTATCCATAGCAGCGGCGATTTCTTTATTTGAAGCTGTGTAGCCTAAGCGCCAACCAGTCATAGCAAAGCCTTTTGACCAACCATTTATGATGATAACGCGATCCTTAATACTATCAAACTGAGCTATTGACTCATGCTTACCCATGAAATTAATATGCTCATAGATCTCATCAGCCATTATATAAATGTTCGGATGTTTTTCAAACACTTTAGCCAACCCTTCTAATTCTTCTTTGGTGTAAACACTGCCCGTAGGATTACAGGGCGATGAAAACATAAATAATTTACTTTTTGGAGTGATAGCAGCTTCCAGTTGTTCAGGCGTAATTTTAAAATCAGTCTCAACAGTTGAATCAATAAAAACGCTAACACCTTCGGCTAACTTAACCAATTCTGAATAGGATACCCAATAGGGAGTAGGAATGATCACCTCGTCGCCCGGGTTAACCAGACATAATAAGGTATTGGCAATAGATTGCTTTGCACCGGTTGATACAACTATTTGGCTGAAATCATAGTCCAGACCATTCTCGTTCTTCAGTTTGGCCGCAACCGCTTTACGCAGTTCAGGATAGCCAGACACGGGAGTATAATAAGTATAATTATCATCCATGGCCTTCTTGGCGGCATCCTTAACATGCTGTGGAGTGTTAAAATCCGGCTCTCCAAAGCTAAGATTGATCACATCAACGCCCTTCGCGGCGAGTTCACGGCCCATTTTGGCCATTTTGATAGTTGCTGATTCCGACAGGTTGTTTATCCTGTTACTAAGTGCACTCATTTTTGTTTTTTAGATGGTTATCGCGGGCAAATATAGAAATTCTATACTAAACAGGTAGACTAAAGTTGAAGTCTTTTATGATAAAGATTTGACTATTAAACATAAGTAACATTTTTACGCAAATACCGTTTGTAGTTTCTAACTTTGGCACTCAATAAGGTTATTTTGCATCAACAGAAACGGATCATATTAATCTCGCTAGTAACAGGTGCCATACTCATGATGGCCAAGTTTGGTGCATACTTTTTAACCTCATCAACCTTTATACTGACTGATGCTGCCGAGAGTGTGGTAAATGTAATAGCAAGCTCATTCGCTTTCTTTAGCATTTATCTTTCTGCACAGCCGCGCGATGAAAATCACCCATACGGACACGGTAAAGTTGAATTTTTTTCGGTATTTGTAGAAGGCTCGCTTATCTTATTAGCAGGAATATTAATAATGATAAAATCTGTTTACGGGATATTCTATCCACACCCTGTGAGTAATCTGCTAACAGGCGCAGTCATAATTGGCATTACCGGGATTATAAACGGAGCGCTAGGATATTACATGGTTAACAAAGGCAAGGCCCTAGCTTCAATCACGCTTGAGGCTGACGGTAAACATCTAATAACCGACATGATAACAAGCGGCGGGCTGGTTGTTGGGTTGTTGCTTATAAATTTCACAGGCGTGCTTTTGTTAGATAGCGTTTTATCCATCCTCGTAGGGCTATACATTGTATTTACCGGCTATAAATTGGTGCGCAGATCTGTAGGTGGTTTAATGGACGAGGCTGATTTTGATGTGGTAAATAAGGTATTAAAAATATTGAACGATCAGCGCCGGCCTGAGTGGATAGACATACACAACTTCAGGGCTCAGCAATATGGTAACGAGCTGCATATTGATTGTCACCTTACATTGCCCAACTATTTTGACTTGAACAAAGTGCATGAGGAGGTCTCGCTCGTTGATAAGATGATAAACAACGAGGTTACTAAGACGGAGCTTTTTATTCATACCGACCCGTGTTTGCCAGATTGCTGCCATTATTGTATCATGCCGAATTGCCCTATACGGTTTGAACCAAAGCGTGAAGAAATTGTATGGACTTTGAACAGGGTGATCCGTAATAAAAAACATTTTGAAGAATAGCATGCATCACAGCATTCGTGTATATGGCTTACTAATTAACGCTGATGAGGAAGTACTGATCAGCGATGAGAAGGAATACGGAATGCTGTTCTCTAAATTTCCGGGTGGAGGATTGGAATATGGTGAGGGTACCATTGACGGATTGAAGCGTGAATTTATGGAAGAGTGCAACGCCGAAATTGAAGTGCTTAGTCATTTTTATACAACCGATTTCTTTTTAAAATCGGCGTTTAATGACACGCAAATAGTAAGTATATATTACATGGTTAGAAATATATCATCACTTGATTTGAATATAAAGCAAATACCATTTGATTTTGATGAGGATGGAGACGTTTTGCAGGCATTTCGCTGGGTTAAAATAAGTAACCTCAAGGTCCAAGATGTTACTTTTCCGATAGATCAGCATGTGGTTAAATTATTAAGAGAACAATATGGGCTTGGTTGAGCGGGATTTAAAAGTAATATGGCATCCATATACACAAATGAAAACGGCGTTGCCGCCGGTGCCAATTGTAAGGGGAGAAGGTGCTTATCTTTTTGCTGAGGACGGTACCCGTTATATTGATGCGGTATCATCGTGGTGGACAAACATTCATGGCCATGCACACCCTCATATTGCCCAAAAAGTAGGCGAGCAACTAAAGCAATTGGAGCATGTTATATTCGCAGGCTTTACTCATCCAACAGCTGTTGAATTGGCCGAGCGTTTATTGGCTATCCTGCCGGATAATCAACAGAAGGTTTTCTATTCGGATAACGGCTCAACCGCGGTAGAGGTAGCCATTAAAATGTGCCTGCAGTACTGGCATAACCAAGGGTTAAAAAGAAATAAAATACTTGCCTTTAAAAACGCCTACCACGGCGACACATTTGGCGCCATGGCTGTGAGCGGACGGAGCGCTTTTACGGCTGCCTTTGATTCGCTGTTGTTTGAAGTTGAGTTTATCGATCTGCCGGATAAAGACAATATTCAAAATCTCAAATCTCAAATCTCAAATCTCAGTTCTGAATTAGCTTGCTTTATTTTTGAGCCATTGGTGCAAGGTTCGGCAGGGATGATAATGTACGAAGCTGAATATCTTAACAATCTAATGGCACATTGCCGCGAGGAGGGCGTTTTAACAATTGATGATGAAGTGTTTACCGGCTTCGGTCGTACAGGTAAGCCCTTTGCCTGTAATCACGTTACTGAAAAACCCGATATTATGTGTTTTTCAAAAGGGTTAACAGGTGGCACCATGGCGCTTGGCGTTACTACGTGTTCACAAAAGATTTTTGATGCTTTTTTGAGCGATGATAAACTTAAAACATTATTCCATGGACATTCCTTCACAGCAAACCCGATAGCTTGCTCGTCGGCATTAGCCAGTATGGATATTTTTTTAGAAGAAATTACAGGTGCCTCTATTAAAAGAATTTCCGGGCAACATGCAGCATTTGCCGAACGTATAAAGGATCACCCTAAACTTAAGGAAGTACGGCAAACCGGAACCATATTGGCCCTTGAATGGCAAACCGATAGCAACACTTCTTACTTTAATTCGCTGCGCGATGTTTTGTATCAATACTTTTTAGATGCCGGTGTAATTCTTCGACCTTTGGGCAATGTTGTTTATATTTTACCTCCGTATTGCATTAGCAATGCCGACTTGGAGTACATTTATAGCAAAATTGAACAAGCGCTTTTGGAAATATAAAAGGGCTGAGCTAACAAAATATTATGAGTTTAAATACCATACTACCTAAAATAATATCTAATAATCAGTTGCACGCGCGGTGGTTAAATACGTTGTCGTTAATGGAGAATACCGGTGCGCGTAAGATATCAGCCAGTGAGGACCCGCTTACTGTTACCTACATTATTTTAAAGCACGCTGCCGAAGAGCATAGGCATGCCTTCTATCTAAAAAAACAAATAGAAAAAGCAGGTAAGGGGCTTTGTCCAACCTATGCTGACGATTACCTGGTAGCGCCTGCTTACAGTAAGTATTACTTAAATGTGCTTGATGTTGAAGTATCGCGGTATTTGAAAAAGGAATTGGGACTTTCAGGAAAAGAGCTGCGTTTTGCGGCATATCTGTTAGTAACCTACGCTATAGAAGTACGCGCTGATGAGCTTTACCCGGTTTATCAACAAGCATTGGATGACGCGGGTAACAAGGTAAATGTTAAGTCGATAATACTGGAGGAAGAGGGGCACTTAGAGGAAATGATAGCCCAACTGCACAAGTTCTCGCCTGATTGGCAAAGTCACGCAGATAAGGCTGTTGTGATTGAAACCAGGTTATTTAATGATTGGGTGGTGGCGTTAGGGAAAGAGGTTAATTAACCATCAGTACGCCAGATATTTCGTATATATCTGTTGCATAAAGGCTTTACCATTATTCAGCGCTTTCTCAGTCAATTTAACATCGGCATCAGGGTTTTTACGATAAATGACACGCTTTCCCTGGCTGTCATAAGCTACGGCCTGTTGTGGTAGCATAAACCCGAAACCATTATCCCAATCATAAAAAGCAAATTCCTTACTATGAGGGTTAAGGAGGTTTTTTGACCATTCAAAATCATTATGCGGTAATTCCAACTGCGCAAGCAATGTTGCAGCTAAGTCCGTCTGATTACCTAACTTAGTTACTTTTTTGCCCCTATATTCGGGTTTTATAACATCACCATAGAACATTAAAGGAATATGATATTTACCCGGACTGTAAGCCCACGAGGTGCTACGTGGTAAACGGTGTCCGTGATCTGCCACAACTACAAACAAGGTGTTTTTATACCAAGGCTCTTTTTTGGCGCTTGCAAAGTAAGCATTCAGACATGAATCTGTGAACCACGCAGTGCTTTTAAACTGCTCTGCCACATCTTTACCTTTAAAATGAGGTGGGGTTGGCAACACAAACGGCTCGTGACTGGTGAGTGTTTGTACAAGTGCAAAAAAAGGCTGTTTATGCTTACCTAATTCAATAA